>JBFJWU010000310.1:0-4479 GCA_041623475.1 bacterium
ACCGATGTCCAGACTGCAGCAGACCATACGGTTGTTCATATCAATTTTGCCGACAGTCACGTCAAGATCTCTGTCGATGCCGTCGGTGGGTTTCAGGCAGATAATGTGGCGGCTGCAGCCGCCGCCCTGGTTGGCCTGGGGTACCCGATCGAACAGGTCGCCGAGGCATTGCAGGGTGCGCCTGCCGCGCCCGGCAGAATGGAACCGGTATCCGGCACGACCGGCACCGTTTATGTCGATTATGCCCATACGCCAGGTGCCCTGCGGGCCAGTTTGGAGACCGCCCGTGACTTAACAACCAGCGGCAGGTTGATCTGTGTATTTGGTTGCGGTGGTGATCGTGATGCCGGGAAACGGCCGGAAATGGGCCGCGTGGCCTGTGAACTCAGTGACCAGGTCATTGTTACGTCCGACAATCCACGTTCGGAAAACCCGGATGAGATTATCCGGCAAGTGATCGCGGGTGCCGCTGGCGGCGACCGGATCTCGGGCATCGCCGACCGTAAGCAGGCGATTTTTGCTGCTTTGGATCTGGCGACGGTCAACGATACCGTTGTCATTGCCGGCAAGGGGCACGAGCGTACGCAGGTCTTCGCGAATCGTACGATTCCGTTCGACGACCGAGAGGTGATACGGCAATGGAGCCTGCAATGACCGGGCTGAAGCAATCCGAATTCGCCTGGCAGCGCCAGGCGATGGCCCGTCTGGATGGCTGGCAACTGACCGAATCTGGTGACGGTGCCCGATTCGACAGCGTATCTATTGACAGCCGCAACATAGCCGGATTGCGCCCGATATTCGTGGCGATTCCGGGCAATCGTTTCGACGGACACGACTACGTTGACCAGGCGATTCAAGCCGGGGCTGCCGCGGTCGTCGTTGACCGATCGTTTCGCCGCAAGCTCCCGACGCAAATTGCTGTGTACAAGGTTTCGGATACCCGTGTCGCCCTGGGGCAATTGGCATCAATGAAACGTCGAAAGTATGCCGGTCAGGTTATCGCGATTACGGGGAGCGCCGGCAAAACGACAACGACGGGATTCATCTCACAACTCATCGGTTCCGGTGTCTCGGCAACAATCAGGAATTTCAACAATGAAATTGGAGTTCCGCTGAGCATCTTTGCCGCATCCATGACGGACCGCGCCTGGATTCTTGAACTGGGTATGAACCACGCTGGCGAAATCGAACGGTTGACAAACATCGCCGAACCGACGACCGGGGTGTTGCTGCCGGCCGGAATGGCGCACGCAGGTGCTTTCAAGACCGCCGCGGACATTCGCAGAGCCAAAGCAGAGCTGGCATTTGCCAGCGGTGCCCCTGGCCGCATTGTGGCCCACCATTCGTATCGAGATGTCCTGTTTGGCCAGGATGCAATTTTCGTCGACGGCAGGGACGCAGCGTATGGCGTAGCATCGGCCCGGGTCAATTTCCCGGCGGGAACATCGTTACGGCTGTCGACTCCTGACGGACGGTTCTTTGCGAATCCGACTGTCCAGGGTCGTCATTTTGCGCTGCCGATCCTGTTCGCGTGGGCTGCTTGCCGGGAATCAGGATTGGTTGCGCGCCGGTCTGCCGGCCGATTGGACAAACTGACAACCCCGCCAGGGCGCATGCAATTGCGGGCGTGGCGTGGTGGTTGGGTCCTGAACGATGCCTATAATGCCAGTCCGGGATCCTGGGCGGCGCTGGTTGATTACCTGGACGCGCTTCCCGCGGGACTGAAGATCCGCCTGGTTGCTGGTGAGATGCTGGAGCTGGGGCGTCACAGCCGGGCTCAGCACGATTTGATTGCCGACAGGCTGGCCAGCCTCAAGAATGTCCGGCTGACAGCGGTCGGGCGCGCAATGGCCAGTGCGCTGACGCGACGGACCGGCAAAACGGTTGACCCTGTTGCGGCAGACACGGCCGTGGCCACGGGGCTTGCAGGCTGGCGTCGCGGGACTTTGCTGGTCATCAAGGGAGCGAATGGAACGGGATTGTTTGATGCCGCGCGCGACGCGTTGGGGGGCACCTGATGTTGCACTTGATCCTGACGCAATTCACCGATATCTGGGGCGGCTTCAACGTTTTCAACTACATCACTTTCCGGGCGGCCGGTTCGGCAATTACATCATTGGTCCTGGTGTGGATGATGGCCCGGGCCGTTATCCCATGGCTTCAATCGATGCAGTTCCGCCAGACCGTCAGGGATGACGGACCAGAGACCCACAAGGCAAAGGACGGAACACCGACAATGGGCGGCGTCATGATCCTCGGGTCAACCCTGATCTCGGTCTTTCTGTGGGCGCGCCTTGATAACCGTTTCATTTATTACGTTGCGGCGATCCTTGTCGGATACGGTCTGCTTGGATTTGTCGACGACTGGATCAATTCACGACGACGGGACAGTCGCGGGGTCTCGCCACGCCGGAAACTCCTGGTCCAGGCTGGAATCGCGTTTGCTGTAGTCGGAATGATCCTGCTGGATCCCGACTATTCGACCAGTTTCTACGTGCCGTTTATCAAGGAGTCAGTAACCGAACTGGGCTGGATTTACCTGCCGGCGGCGGCGTTCATTATTGTCGGAACCTCCAACGCGGTAAACCTGACCGATGGGCTGGACGGGCTGGCCATCGGCATTTGCCTGGTTGTGCTTGTGACATATGGAATATTTGCGTACGCGTCGGGTCACGTCCGGATCGCTGAGTACCTGCAGTTGCCATACCTGCCGCAATCCGGCGAACTGAGTGTCTTTGTTGCGTCCCTGCTGGGTGGCGGATTGGGATTCCTGTGGTACAACGCCCACCCGGCAGAGGTCTTTATGGGCGATGTTGGCAGTCTGTCACTCGGTGGAGTGATCGGGACATTGTCAATCCTGGTCAAACAGGAACTGTTGCTTGTACTGGTCGGCGGCGTGTTCGTCGCTGAAGCGCTCAGTGTCATGATCCAGGTTGGTGTCTACAAACGGACTGGCAAGCGGGTCTTCCGTATGGCCCCGATTCATCATCATTTCGAATTGCTGGGCTGGCCCGAATCAAAGGTCGTAACGCGTTTCTGGATTATCTCGCTGCTGTTGGCTATTGCCGGGTTGGCCACCCTGAAACTGCGATGATGCCGACACTGTCATCGACGTGGGGTGTTGTTGGCTGCGGCCGTTCGGGTCTCGCGGCAGCCAGGTGGCTTGCCGCTGGCGGCAGTTCAATAGTCTTGACCGATGATGATTCTGGACGTCTTGGTGCCGCGGTCGCACATCTGGCAGACGGCGTGACCACCTGCTCGCCAGATGCTGACAGCGCCAGCCGGGCCGGTCAGTGGGTTGTCAGCCCGGGTGTGCCGCCGTCCCACCCGCTGGTCAGGCGAATTATGGAGCAGGGACACGCTTGGTCTGATTTAGACCTGTTGTCCGCGGCCGGGACGGTTTCCCGGTTAGTTGCGGTAACCGGCACAAATGGCAAGTCGACCGTTACACAACTGATTGCAGACATCTACAAAGCGAACGGGCAGGCTGTTGCCGCCGGCGGCAACCTGGGCACACCGATTGCCGAATTGCTCAGCGAAAATTTTGATATCGCTGTTATCGAAGCCAGCAGTTTTCAATTGTTCTATGCCCGGCAGTTTGAACCCGATGTCTCGGTTTTGACCAGCCTGGCACCGGACCATCTGGACTGGCACCCGGACTATGACCACTATGCCGACGCAAAACGAAAAATGTTTCCGGGTCGGTCCGTCTCGGTCGTTCCGGAGGGGCTCCTGGAGATTATCGGATGCAGGCGTGGTGACGACGTTCTCACTGTTGGCATCAGCGCGCAGGCTGACCTGCAGATCAACAATGGCCGGATTCACGTGCGCGCCAAGGGTCTGGACCAGTCGGTTGCCGTTCCCCATGGTTTCGAGCCGGCCCATCAGTCGCTCAACCTGGCGCTCGCGCTGGGGGTTGCGGTTGCCGACGGAATCGCGCTGGAGACGGCAATTTCGGCTGCGGCCTCGTTCAAGCCACTTCCATTCCGCTTCCAGCTGGCTGGCATTGTTGCTGGCGCAGCATTCGTCAACGATTCCAAGGCCACAAACCTGGACGCGATGGCAACGGCAGTCGAGTCCGCGACCGGGCCGGTGCGGCTGTTGGTCGGTGGCAAGAAAAAGGGGCTCGACTGGACTTCGGTGCTTTCAGGGATTTCGCAAAAAGTTGTCAGCGCATACGCGTACGGCGAGACCGCCGCCGACATCCGCAACGCGTGGACGCCGGCCGTTGACATCCAGACGTTCGAGGGCCTTGAAGACGCGTTCTTAGCGGCCTCGGCAGATGCTGTGGCCGGGGACATTGTCCTGTTGGCACCTGGTACAAGCTCGTTTGACCAGTACACAAGTTATGCCGAGCGTGGGCGCCATTTTGATCAGTTGGTGAAACAACTGGTCCGGGAGAAGACGTCATGACATCCCGATTCTGGATCCCGGCGTTGTTCCTGGTGTCGTTCGGCCTGGTCAACGTGTACAGCGCCA
>JBFJWU010000311.1:0-4478 GCA_041623475.1 bacterium
GACCGCGACCAGCGGCGGCAAACTGGCGACAATTGGCCGGGCACTGTCGCGCGGCGGCGCCGGTCCCGACGTTGCGGCATTTATGGAACGCATGAACCTGACGTCGCCATCAACTGGTGCCGAACGTCTGTATGCCCGCCTGCTGGCTGCCGAGATTCGCCAGGGATAGAGCAGAGAAACTCCGCGCGGCACCCTTTCTTTTTCTTTTTGCGGCCTGGTTTTTGCCGCCAATTGCAATGGGCGGTGGCTTTCATGGTGCGGTCTTGGCGTGTCGATCATGATCAGTTCTTTGGTTGTCGACCTGGCAGTCGCGTCAGCTGACCAAAAGCCCTTGGCACGTTCCGGTTCAACGCCCGTGACATTTTTCAGATGCTGCATCCGTTTGCCGGCTGCCCTGACGGATGGCAGATTGACGTTCTCTGGCCAACTTTAACGACGCGATGAATTCGGACACTAACGAAGTGCAGTCAGTGTATTATTTCGATTCGGATTGGGCCCGTTCCAAACCACAGGGGATTCGGTTGACGACACGCAAACAGCAGATGAAGTACGACCTGTACGAGCGCACGGTCCAGGACCCGGATTTCGACATCGATTTCATCATGGAACTGTTTGAAGCCCGTGGTTTTAATCGTCCGTCCAGGTTGCGGGAGGATTTCTGCGGTACCGCCTGGTTGGCGGCAACCTGGGTTCAGGCTTCCGCCAATAACAGAGCCGTCGGCGTGGACCTGGACCGGGAAGTGCTGGGTCAGGCAGAGGTACGCAACCGGAAACCGCTACCGGATGAGATCAGGAAACGTCTGAAATTGTACAACGCGAATGTCGTGGAGGCTCCCGGGGACGAATTTGATGTCATTACCGGACTGAATTTTTCGTTCTGCGCACTGCACACCAGGCCAGAACTGCTGGCCTGGTTACGCAATTGCCGTGCGGCATTGAGTGCCCCGGGGCTGCTGTTGCTGGATGCCAATGGCGGCCATGACATCAGTATCGAGTCCGAGGAAGTTCGCGATTGTGGCGATTACCGTTATGTCTGGCAGCAGGGGCCCTGGAATCCGGTAACGGCCCGATCGATACGACGAATCCATTTTCACCTGGACGACGGATCCGAGATTCGTGATGCGTTTGTCTATGACTGGCGGGTCTGGTCAATGCCGGAACTGCTGGATGCCCTGGCCGAAGTGGGGTTTGCTGAAGTCCGTATTTACTGGGAACAGGCTGACGAGGACGGCGATGGTAACGGCGAATATGTCGAAGTCGAAGATCCCGGGCAGGACCCGTCATGGAATGCTTACATTGCTGCCTGGAAAACATAACCGTCCACCGGTTGTCATGAACCGCCACTTTTGTCGCGGAATTCAACATCGATCACATCGCCATTGTTCCCTGGATCCATCCGGACACGAGTAACTTTTATCCTGTCGGCAGTCCGACGGGCAAACAGCGCAAACACAAGAACCGGCAGTACAAACGCAAAGGCGTCGTGCAGCCCCCAGATTTCGGCGAGCCGGACGCTGACCAGGTAGGTCAGGATTGCAGCCAGGATCGGAATCAGGAACGCCAGGCCGGCAAGCAGTAGCGGCAGGAAGAACACGGCTGCAACGAGCAGCAGGACCAGCATTCCGAACACGAGGAATTTGATCATAGATCCAGTGTACCGCCGGGACCGTCGCCGATGCGACTGGGTTAATCTGGTCAGGTGGTGAGAAATGACGGAAATGCCATCGCTGCGCTGATCCGGGACGGGGACGTGCTGTCCGGCTACCGGCACGATGCGTCCGGCCTGACTGGTGATCCTGATGCCGTCGCGCGGCCCCGGGAAACGGCCGAGTTAATCGAAATCGTCCGCGGCTGCCTGGATTCCGGTCTGTCGATTACGCCCTGCGGGGGCCTGAGTAGTACCACCGGATCCCCGCTTGCTGCAGGCGGGGTCGCCCTGGATTGCCGGGGGCTTGACGGGATCGTTGACCTGGAGCCTGCGGCTGATGGCCGTTCAGCTGTAGCAACGGTCAGGCCCGGGACCAACCTTGCACAGTTGCAGGCGGAACTGACTTCCGAGGGCTGGCATTATCCACCTGATCCAACAAGCGCTCCGGATTGTACAATTGGCGGCACTGTTGCGACCAATGCCAGCGGTCCAAATTCGTTCAGGTTTGGCAGTACCAGACAATGGATCGCAGGCGTCGAGTTGATTGACGGTACGGGGACTGTGCGGCGATTCCAGTCGCCGCAGGTCGATAAAATCGCAATGGGATACAGGTTTGTCGGGCAGCCATTGGACCTGGTCGTGGGTAGCGAAGGCACCCTGGGTGTTCTTACAGAGATCCGGTTGATGTTGCGGCCCAGTCCCAGGCGTGTGATTGGCCTGTTGATCCCGTGTGATGGCATTTCCAGCCTGTTGCGGGTCGTTGACGCGGCGCGGTTGTTGCAGGCCTGCAAACCGCGCTGCATCGAGGGCTTTTGTCCCGATGCCGTCGCAGTTGCCGCGGAACTGTGCCCGCTGGACAGCACGTCGGCACCGGCGGCCGTGTGGGTCGAGGTCGAGGTTGATGGCGACGAGGATCCCGATGCCATCGTGTCGACCTGGTTGCCGGTCGTGGAGTTGGGCAAGTCTGTCCTGGATCCGCTTGTCGTTGACTCGCCAACCGGTTTCCGCAAGATGGCCGCCTGGCGCCACGCAATTCCAGCAACGATGAACGAACTGGGACACCAGGCGGCGGTCAATGGCGGACGCAAGCATTCAACCGACTGGTGCGTTCCGCCACGCGAACTGGACAGGGTATTGGACCTTGTCCAGTCGCGGCTGGCAGCGGCCAGGCTGCAGCATTTGCGGCATATCTGCTACGGCCACTTTGGCAACGGGCACCCCCACCATAACCTGATCAGCACGAACGGTGAAGATGCCGCGGCTTTGGACCAGCTGTTGTCGAACCTGGTAGCAGCAATCCAGGGGCTGGGCGGTGTTCTGGCCGCCGAGCACGGGATCGGAAAATTGAAACGCAAGTCACTTGCGCAGGTCCTGGACCCTGTGATCCTGGACGCAGCCCGGCGGGTGAAAAAGGCGTTCGATCCCCGCGGGTTGATGGCCCCCGGCAACCTGTACGACCAGCAGCCAGCTACCAAGGCTCGGCAGCGGTCACTGTGATCCATCACACCGAGGCACCTTGAAATTGTGATATTCCCGGCTACAATCGGCAGTGTAATGAAACCGTTACAACAAACAATCGGACGTGGAGGCAATCAGGACATGCGACAGACCAGATTCATCGGTGGTTTGATCGCGGCGCTGGCCGTGATCCAGGGTTGCGGTGACGAATGTGCAAACGGGTTGTGTGCGGAAACGATAACGCCGCCGACGCTGCAGTGCGACCGGATTGAGGTCACAGCAGACTGCAAGCCGTCGAACACACAATGTCTGTCCCCCGCTGAAGCGGATCTGGTTACAGCCGGGAATCCGGGATTGCAGAGCCATTGCGACCTGGCACGGGCCCTGAAGCTGATTGCCAACGAGGATCCCGTTGCGGCCAGTTCGGCGCTGGAACTGATCATCGGCGAGGATCGCCCGGTCGAAACGTATGCCTATCTGCTGGCGGGACTTCAGGGCGCTTTTGCACAGCTGGGTCCATTACTGGACCTGGTGGCCCAACCGTCGGTCGGTGGACTTGCGCCCCAGGTGCCATCCATCAACGGACTGGTCGAGGCCGCTGTCAAGAACATTGACAAAAACCTGGTTGCCGTCGAGGCCGCGGCCGGGATCCTGCTGGCCCATGGGGATCCCGTGTCCGTGCAGACATTGTCCCTGCCAATCCGGTTTGATCCCAGCATCATCGATGAACAGTTTCCCGAGAACCTGGCACTTGATCTGGGCGGTCTGTGGCGCCAACCCGAGGTCCACGTTGTCGGAGGCTTTGCATCGCTGATCCTGTCGGCGTTCGACCTGATCCTGGCCCACGACCTGAGGTTGGACCTGGACGATCTGTCCCTTGAATCGACTGTGTCCGTCGCTGACCTGTTGCTGTCAGATTCCAAGGTCTTTCAGTTACTGGATGCAGATCTGGTCAAGGAAGACGCCAGGGCCCATATCGTGCAGTCGTTTGCGAGCCTGTTCGGCCGCAGTGGTAACGTCCGTAGCGGATTGGTCGAAGCAATTGCAACAAGCCTTCGGGAGCAGGAAGGCAGTGGCATCCTGCAGTTTGTCGATGGCAATCTGGACGGTGAATTCGGGGTCGGCGACACGATCTATATTCCCGCGATCGAGCAATATGCCGAACTGGATGATCGGGTGTCGCCGGATGACGCGAGGGTTGACAACATCGTCGGCGTGCCGGCGCAGGCATCCCTGGAGTCGTTTGGCAGCGCGCTGCTGGATAACCTGGAAAATGGCGGGCTGGTTGATGTGGCCGGCTTGCTTTCCGCCGATGTTGCTGGTGTCGACGAGATCTGGTTCTGGGAGCAGTTGCAACTGGAGGATCCGGACC
>JBFJWU010000312.1:0-4463 GCA_041623475.1 bacterium
GGCAGCCCGATCGAAATAACATTTACGACGGGTGGCTCGGCCACGAGCGGCCTGGACTACACGGCGCTGGGCACGACGATCCAGATCGCCGATGGCAACAACACAGCGCTGTTGCAGATCACGCCGATCGACGACGGCCTGTTTGAAGGCATCGAAGACATCATCGTGACGCTGACGGGCAGCAACAGTGCCGCCGTGTCGCTGACGGCGCCAAGCGTCGTGACGGCGACGATTGCGGACGACGAAAGCAACGCAGGCGCCCAGAATGTGACAGCAACGGTAATTGATGCCGTAGCCGCAGAAAACCCTGTTGACAACGCGGTATTCGGTATCTGGCTGAGTACCACCAATGACACCGGAGCACCGGTTGAAGTGACCTATACCCTGACTGGCGCGGCGCTGCCAGGGACTGACTTTGCCTCTGTTCCGCTGACTGTGCAGGTTGGTCCGGGACAGGTCAGCAGTATTGTCCAGATTGTGCCCGTTGATGACGCGCTGTTCGAGGGGGTCGAGGATGTCATCCTGACCGTTGTTGGTACTGACAGCGGTTCGGTTGCTGTTTCAGCACCCGGAGTTGTTACCGCGACCATTACCGACGACGAGGCGGATGCGCCGTCAGATGTTTTCCTTGCGATAGCCGTGACCGATATCTCGGCGGCCGAGAACCCACAGGACTCTGCGTGGGTGCAATTCTGGTTGACAACGACCAACAATACCGGCGCCGCGATTGAAGTTACATTTGCACTTTCGGGAACGGCGGTAGCAGGCACCGATTACATCAATCCCGGCACGACAGTCCAGATTCCCGATGGCGCGACCAGTGCAGTCCTGGCGATATCACCGATCAATGACAATAACGTCGAAGGTCCGGAGTCGGTCATCGTCACGGGAACAGGAGTCGGTCATTTTGCAGTTTCGCTGACGGCACCGGGAGCCGTGACTTTGGTAATTGTCGATGACGATATCCTTGCGGTGACCCCGACGGTCACGTATTTCGCATTGAACCCGGCAACTGTTACCGAAGGCACTGCGATTTCCTTCCAGGCGGCTGTGAACGCATCGGATCCGACGGATGACCCCCTGACCTTCCGGGTCGACTGTGACGGTGACCTGGTATTTGAGCAGACAGTGGTTGCAGCCCAACCGGGCACAAGTGTGACTTGTGCCGACAATTCAAATCAGGCAACCCACACTGTAAATGTGGAGGTTTTTGACGGAACCTTTACCAGTCCAGTCAGCACAAGGGTGCTGTCAATCGTCAACTCCCCGCCGGCCATTACCTGGTTTACGTCCCAGGCAACAACAGTTACCGAGGGCACGATCAGCCTTGGACTGCTGCTCGGCGCCATCGACGCGTACGACCTGCCGCTTACGTATGCGGTTGACTGCGACTTTGACGGCGCATTTACGGGCCCGTCGGATACCGTGACGAATTTCGGTTGGGGAACCACCTCGATGTCGTGTGGCTATCAGGCCAATCAGGGCATCATTAATATCCGCGCACGGGTCAGCGATGACGTTTCGGCAACCACATCGACATCTCGTTCTGTCACCGTGGTCAACGAATTGCCGACAATTACTGTGTTCAATGTTGTGCCGGGATCAATTGACGAAGGCGACATTTCTTTTACAGCCAGCATCAGCGTTACGGACCCGTTTGACACCGTTTTCCAGTATGACGTCGACTGTGATGGTAATGGCTTTGGGACCGCTGCCGACATCAGTCTTACCGCTGCGGTTGCAGCGACGTCGGTGTCGTGCAACTTTGCCGCGAATGAGGGCACGGTTTTCGTCGCAACACGGGTATCGGACGATACGGGCTATTCAACTGTTGCGACTCGTGCCGTCATCGTCAACAACCAGGCCCCGGTTATCCAGTCGATGTCATTGTCACCGACTACGGTTGTCGAAGGGCCAGTGTCATTCAGCATCAATATCGATATTACGGATGGCTACGATACAAGCCTGACTGTGTCAACGGATTGCGACGGCAACGGTACGTTTGAATCGTCTCAACTGGTAGCAACCGGGGCGACCGCAATTTCCTGCACGCCTGTCCTGTCCGATGGAACGTTTTCAATTCGCGCGATTGTCAGTGACGGGGCGGCAACGAGCCCGGCAAGCAGCGCGACCCTGACGGTCAGTAACCAGGTCCCGACGATTCTTTCCTTTGTCCTTAACCCGGCAACTGTTGACGAGTCGTCATCTATTTCATTCAATGCGACGGTGTCGACCACAGACCCCGCCGACCTGACGCTCGATTTCGAATTTGACTGCGACGGCTCAGGCGATTTTGAAACAATAATCAATTCGGCGCCTGCAACGGGTACAACGGCGGCCTGCACTGTTTCCAGTAACCAGGTCGTGCGGCCGGTTACCGCCAGGGTCATTGACGACGGAACAAGCTATGCCGTAACGACCGCGTCACTGGTCGTCAACAATGTGCTGCCGACAGTGACATCAATCCTCGGTGCAGGACCGGTCAACGAAGGTTCAGGAACCGTAAACATTTCGGTTTCGGCAGCGGACCCCTTTGACGCAGCACTGGTTTATGATTGGGATTGTGACAACAATGGCACCGTCGACGGCTCTACCGGGTTGATCTCGGATTTTGATTGCCCATTTGGACCGACCAACCAAGGGACCTGGACAGTCCGTGCGATTGTAAATGACGACGTGGGGGCGACGGTGATGACGACTGATGTTGTCGTGAACAACGTGCCTCCGTCGGCGCCATCCGTCAACCAGCCGGGCAATGGCGGACAGGTATCAAGCGCGAACCCGATATTGTCTGTAAATAACGCAGCGGATCCGTTTGACTCGTTGACCTATTATTTTGAATTGTTCAGCAGCCTGTCGCCGCTGGTCTCAGTTGCATCGTCGGGGGCCGTTTCAGAAGATGCCGATGGTACGACGGAATGGTCGGTTACAACAGTTACCCTGATCGAAGGCCAGACCTACTGGTGGCGCAGTCGGGTAACGGACGACACGACCTGGGGCCCGTATGCGGGACCTGTGTCGTTTACGGTCAATGCGGTCAACGATGGACCGTCCGTTCCTGTCCTGTTGTGGCCACTGGCGGGTGGCAGTGTGACGTCTGTGGTACCCGTCCTTGGGGCTGGCGGATCCGTTGACCCGGAAGGGGATGCGATCTTCTATTGGTTTGAAGTTTGCCAGGATCCGACGTGTGGCACGATTATCGATTCCAGCGGTGTCATTCCCGATGCGGGCAGTGCAACGACCTATCAGGTTGACACCGTCCTGTCCGACGGTGGGTCCTACTGGTGGCGCGTTACAGCTCAGGACGAGTATGGCCAGGGCAGCACCTCATACTCGGGCATTTCGGGTTTCACCGTCGATCTTGGCAATCAGTCGCCGCCAGTACCGTCGGTGACGGACCCTGTGCACGGGGCGACGATTACACAGCCATCGACAACGGTGGCTTGGACATCCGTTGTCGATCCGGATGGGGGGACCGTGTCGTACATCCTCCAGGTAGATTCGACCTCGACGTTCTCATCCGGGGCGCTCAGCACCTTTACGGGACTTTCGGCTGCATCGCAGGCGCTGTTCGGCCTTGTCGACAATGTGAACTACTGGGTCCGGGTCGCCGCTGTTGATTCGCCAGAACAGTCGACCCTGGGGTATTCCGCGGCGGTTCGATTCTTCGTTGACCTGGCGAATGACCCACCCTCGACTCCGGTGCAGGTCAATCCCGGTGATGGTCAGGTCGTGACAACGCTCGGCCCGCAACTGGCGTGCCTGAATGCCGGTGATCCGGACGGCGACACGTTGACATACAGTTTCGAGATATTCGATGGGCCAACAACCGCAGACACGATTGTCTATTCGACATCAGGGGTCACACAGGGAACCGGACAGACATCTGTATTTGTTCCGGATCCCGGACCGCTGGCTGACCTGACCTCATACTGGTGGCGTTGCGGGGTCGACGACGGACGCGGCGGCCAGGCCCAGACCGCACTGAGTGGTTTCAGCACGGATCAGGCGGCCAATACGTTACCCGGTTCGCCATCACCAATTACGCCGGCTAATGGCAGTGATGTGACGGATACGGATCAGCCGGACCTGATCTTTGGCAACGCCTATGACGCAGACGGCGATGTCCTGACGTATGACATTGAGGTCTACCAGGATTCCGGTCTGGCAATGATTGTGACCTCTGTGACGGCATTGGCCCAGGGCGCAGGCAGCGAGACCTCGTGGATGGTCTCGGTTGTACTCAGCGAAGACGCGACCTATTACTGGCGAGCCCGGGCGCGGGATTCCAATGGTGCCGGTGCGTGGTCGTCGACGTTCAGTTTTGCGATCAACCAGACACCGAACGTGGATGATTCCGACGGGGATGGAATTCCCGACAGTATTGAGGGGGGCGGGGATCCGGACAACGATGGTATCCCGAATTACCTGGATCTGGACAGTGACGGCGACGGGATCCAGGA
>JBFJWU010000313.1:0-4461 GCA_041623475.1 bacterium
GCCAGGTGGAACCAGCAGAAGTCCTAGAGACGTTTCGGCTGCAATTGAGCCGTACATGAAAAAAGCCGCCTGGTTCCAGGCGGCTTTTTTTATTCTGACTCTGGTCACAACGCTCAGCGTTCGATTTCGATGCCTTCTTCGGTGGCGATCGTCGGCGTTTCGGTCACGATCGCAACATTGGTCATCAGGATCCAGTTACGCGTTGGCGGTGCGTCCATCAGCCGGTCATCGCGGGTCAGGAACAGCAGGAAGTCGTCAAACACATCCTTGAACGTGCCGTTGGCCTGCACGAACGTTCCGCAACCGGTTGTCAGCAGGATCGGTTTGCCAACCAGTTTCTTGAACAGGTCTTTCGGACTTGGATCGGCCATGTGACATTCTCCTTGGGGCGCTGTTCAAGATTTTAGCAGGACCTTGGGCGGACGTGCCCGTCAGGGTTCATTGCAGGTACGATAAGGGATCGTTGCCAACCGGGTCGACTGGTCGACCCATTCCCGCAATTCGCCGAATAAAAAGCCCGAACATGTACGTACAACAGCTGATTTCGACGTTGGACCGTTACTGGTCAGACCGCGAGTGCCTTGTCCTGCAGCCATATGACAACGAGGTCGGCGCCGGCACGTTCCACTGGGCCACGTTCCTGCGCAGCCTCGGTCCGGACACATGGAACGTTGCCTACGTCCAGCCCAGCCGCCGCCCCACGGACGGCCGCTATGGCGAAAACCCCAACCGGCTGCAGCACTACTACCAGTACCAGGTGTTGTTAAAACCGGCACCGGCAGATGTCCAGGACCTGTACCTGGGCAGCCTGCGCGAACTGGGTATCGACCCCAACCAGCACGATATCCGCTTTGTCGAGGACGACTGGGAATCGCCGACCCTGGGCGCCTGGGGCCTGGGCTGGGAGGTCTGGTTGAACGGAATGGAGATCACCCAGTTCACCTACTTCCAGCAGGTAGGCAGCATCGACCTGCAGGTCATACCGGCCGAACTGACCTATGGTGTTGAACGGATCGCCATGTACTTGCAGGAAGTCGAATCGGTCTATGACCTGATGTGGGGCCCCGGCGTGACCTATGGCGACATTTTCCTGCGGGCCGAGCAGGAATGGAGCGCCTTTAATTTTGAACACGCGCCGGTCGAGCACCTGTCTGACTGGTTCCGGCAGCACGAAGAAACATTCGACAAACTGATCGAGCAGGGCCTGGTCCTGCCCGCCTACGAACTGTGCCTCAAGGCATCCCACGCGTTCAACCTGCTGGATGCCCGCAATGCGATCAGCGTCTCGGAACGTACCGGCTACATCGGCCGCGTCCGCCGCCTGGCCCGCGAGTCCGCCGCCGCCTGGATGCGGCAGTTCGATGACCAGGAGTCCAGCGATGGCTGACCTGGTACTGGAACTGGGGACCGAGGAGATCCCGGCGCGGTTCTGCGGACCGGCCCGGACCGCCCTGCGCCAGTCAGCGATCCAGTCGATCAGCGACTGGGGCTTTGACCGTGACGCACTGGAGATCCCGGATGGACTGGGGACCCCCCGCCGCCTGGTCCTGATCATTCGCGGTCTGCCCGATGGCCAGGCCGATACGACACGAACCGTAACCGGCCCACCGTGGGACCGTGCCTTTGACGACGACGGCCAGCCCACCCAGGCTGGTGCCGGTTTTGCCAGCAAGAACGGCCTGGACCCGGGGCAACTGGAACAAATTGACACCGATCGCGGACCCGTGGCCGGATTTACCCAGACCGTTACCGGGCAGCCCACCCGCGACCTGCTGGCGGCTGCGATTCCCGAGTGGGTCAGTGCCATCCCGTTTGGCAAGAACATGCGCTGGGAGCCATCCGGGTTCCGGTTTGCCCGGCCGATTCGCTGGCTTGTCGCGACTCTGGACGGTGCGATCCTGGCTACCGAGGTCGCCGGGATCAAAGCCGGCAACCAGTCCCGGGGCCATCGTTTTGCCGGCGACGCATTCCCGGTCGCTGGTCCCGACGGGTACCTGGAGGCCATTCGCGCCCAGTCGGTACTGGTCGGGGTCCAGCAACGCCGTGACCGCATTCGCGCCGAGGGCGACCGCATCACCGGCGAGGCCCGGCTGACCGTTGACTGGGACGCGCACAACGACCTGCTGGACGAAGTCATTGACCTGGTTGAATGGCCCAACCCGATGCTGGGCAGTTTCGATCCGGACTTTCTGGTCCTGCCCGATTTTGTCCTGACCGCCCCGATGAAGGACCATCAGAAGTACTTCCCGGTCCTGGATGCCGACGGCCAGATGGCCGCCCGATTTTTGTTTGTCTCCAACCAGCCCGACGATCCCGCGGGGCACATCGTCAAGGGTAACGAAAAAGTCCTGTCCGCCCGTCTGGCCGACGCCCGGTTTTTCTGGGACCAGGACCTGAAGAAAAAGCTGAGCGAACACGCCGGGGCACTGGCACGCATTACCTGGCAGGACGGACTGGGCACCCTGGACGACCTGCGCCAGCGGGTCAGCCAACTGGCGCTCAAGCTGGGTACCCAAGACGCGGCAGCGACGATTTCCCAGGCCGGGCAACTGTACCTGGCGGACCTGGGCACCCAGATGGTCTATGAGTTTCCCGAGGTCCAGGGCCGGATCGGCCAGACCTATGCCACGCGCCCGGACAACGATGCGGTCAGCGACGCCGTCGGGACCGCCATTGTCGAGGCCCACCAGCCCGCCGGCGCCGATGACGAGCTGCCGCAAAGCGATGCCGGTCGCGCCCTGTCCATGGCGCATCGGATCGACCTGATCGTCGGCAACCTGATCGCCGGGCACGTGGTCAAGGGCTCCCAGGACCCGTACGGAATGCGGCGGGCCGCTGCCGGGATTTTCCGGATCCTGGAACAAACCACAGACAGCCAGCTGGACCTGGCGTCTGCCTGTGCAGCAGCCATCCAACAATTCAAGGATGCCGACTATGCCACGGTTGAGATCCCGAGCGGGATTGAGGCCACCCTGGACGAATTCTGGTCGGCACGGCTGCAGGCGTACCTGGAATCAACCAGCGACCAACCCGCCGACCGCATCGCCGCAGCTCTGGCCGCCACAGGCATCGAACCCCGCGCCGCCCGCAGCCGACTGCAGGCCATGGCCGATTACTTCGCCGATGACGCGGCGGCCGAGAAATTCCTGGATACCTACAAGCGATTCCGCAATATCGCCAAGGACGCCGACCCGTTTCAACCTGGCGATTTGCGCAGCTGGAATGATGACGAGACGACCTTTTTTGCCGAAGCATTGGCTGAACTTAACGGGACCCTGATCGATAAACTGGGCCAGGCATCCGCGTCCGGCGGACCGGCAACAGCAGCCATCCAGGAACTGGCCGGGTTTATTCCCGTCGCCGACCGGATGTTTGACGAGGTCCGGATTAACGTCGATGACCCGACCGTGACCGAGCAGCGCCAGCGCCTGGTCGCCACCGCCCGCCGGGTCTTTGACCTGTTTGCCGACTTTAACCTGATCATCGGCGACGGCCAGTGATCCGCACCTGGGGCGAGCATTCCCCCACCGTGCACGATGGTGTGTTTGTCGCCGATGACGCCCAGGTCATGGGCCAGGTCACCCTGGGCCGCGACGCATCTGTCTGGTACGGCTGCGTCCTGCGTGGTGATGTCATGCCGCTGGTCATCGGCGACCGGACCAACATCCAGGACCTCAGCCTGGCCCACGGCACCTCCGGGAAATTCGGCGTGCAGGTGGGCGCCGAGGTCACCGTCGGCCACCGCGCGATCCTGCACGGCTGCACGGTCGGTGACCGCTGCCTGATCGGCATGGGCGCGATCCTGCTGGACGGATGTGTGATTGAACCGGGCTGCATCATTGCCGCTGGCGCAGTCGTATCACCCGGCACCGTTGTCCCCGAACGGACCATGGTCGCCGGCATCCCGGCCAAACCACGCCGGGATGTGACCGATGCCGAGTATCAGTCGATCCTGGACAGTGCCCAGCGGTACATCGACCTGGCCAAAACCCACCGGAACAATTCATGAACCAGCTGATCCTGGCGTACGCCAGTCGCTTTGGCGCCACTTCCGAACTGGCCGCAGCGCTCGCCCAGGGCCTGGAATCAGCCGGGCACCAGGTCACCCGGCTGAACGTGGCCGAGGACGGCACCCTGCCCGGCGACGGCCAGGTCATCGTCCTGACCGCCATCATCTGGGACCGCCCGATCCCGCCCATGCGCGACTGGATCAAGGCCAACCAGGCGGAACTGGCCCGGCGCTGCGTCGCCGCCGGGGTCGTCTGCGGTGCCGCCGGCGTCAAACCCGACGGCGGCATGATCTACGCCAGCAACCTGGTCCGCCGTATCGGTGCCGAACAGGCCACCCCCTTTGCCCTCAGCGGCCGCATCCCCGACCGGTCCGACCTGAAACTATGGGAATGGATCGCCCTCAAAGCCTTCGCCGGCGCCATGCGCCGCCCGCAATTATTCGACATCGAA
>JBFJWU010000314.1:0-4440 GCA_041623475.1 bacterium
ACGGCAGTTCGACCAGGTGAAAGCCTTGTTTTAACAGCAGGGTTGCCTCGGGACTGAGGCCCTGGGGATCGGCACCGGGGATTGTCTCGACCCAGACGACCGAGCCCTTGAAACGCTCCCGGATCCGGTCACGTTCGTCGACTTCACGGGCCACATCCAGAAGCAGATGCTCGATCATGACGCCATCACCATCGATGGGCTTGTCCTCGCGAAACAGGAACCAGCCGTCAGCCCACAGGAAAATATTGTGCAACGACCGGCGACCGGCCTCGGCAATCCAGTCGGGTACTTCTTCCTGGGCCAGGATCCCGACCTTGACCAGGATCGCACCTGCGGTCGTCCGCTCGCGCTCGGCCCAGGCCTTGGCCTTGTCCCAGTTGTCCTGGCCAACGCGGGCAATGGCCCAGCGTTCGATTCCCGCTGCCTGTACATCCAGCAGCATGCCGTCCGATACCTGCCAGTGGATATCAGATGTCGGCCCGCGAAACATCAGCGAACCGCTGACGCCGGACGTGTACAACCACTGGAGGAGTTCCTCCAGGTTCATGGTGCTTAGATCGCCTTGCAGTGCCATGCCGGGATCCTCAGGTCAGGCGGCGCGTTTCTTGCCGGTCAGGTGCTCTACGCCGGCAACGATACCATCCTGGGTCAAGGGAAACATCGGAAAAATTTCGCGAATCAGGCGCAATGTGTAAATGTGATCCCAGTTGCGCTCTGGTTCCGGGTTCAGCCAGATCGATTTCTTAAACTCATAGCGGAAATCCTGAAGGTAATCGGCGCCGGGACGCGGATTATTCAGGTACAGGTCAATCGCACCACCCGGATGCAGCAGTTCGGTCGGGGCCATCGCCGCATCGCCGACCATGACCAGCAGGTGCGTCGACCGGTATTTCTCGATCACCTCGTGGGTCGGAATCGTCTGTCGCCGCGCCGCATCCTCGTACAGGTGCTCGTAGGGGCAGTTGTGGAAATAGTAATGCACCAGTTCGCGAATCTCGCCCTTCATGGCACTGAACAGGCGGCTGACCAGGTCAGCAAATCCGGACATCGAGCCGCCGACGTCGGTCAGCAGCAGTACCTTGCGGGTGTTACGTTTGCGCGGATCAAAAACCAGCTCGATCTCGCCGGCTTCGCGGGCCGTCCGGTCAATGGTTTTGTCCAGGTTCAGTTCATCGGCCGGACCATCCGGCGTCATTTTGCGCAGCCGTGACAGTGCCACCCGCATCCCCCGGGTGTCCAGCGTCCGGTTGCGTTCGTACTCGCGGAACCGACGGAACTCGGCAATCTGGATCGCCTTTTTGTTTTTGCCCTTGGTCTGGCCCAGGCGAATCCCGGCCGGGTTGAATCCGTCGGCACCCTGGGTCGACGTGCCCCGGCGTCCGATCGCCTTGTTGCCGCCCTCGTGGCCCTTGTACCGCCCGTCTTCCAGCTGTTGGATAAAGTTCTGCAGGACCTGGTCCAGCGGCAGCGACTGCAGCAGTTTGATCTCGTCCTCGCTGAATTCGCGCGAGAACTCTTTCTTCATCGCTTCGATCAGGCGCTCCAGCAGTTGCTCGGGCGGTTCGGCGTCACGAAACGTGATCGCAAACGCCCGGTCAAAGCGATCGTAATACGATTCGTCCTTGACCAGGACGGCACGGGAGACGCGGTAAAAACTGGCCAGGTCCGGCTCGATCACCTTACGCTCGAGGGCGTCCTGCAGGACCATCCATTCGTTCAGGCTGACCGGAACCCCGTGTTTTCGCAGTTCTTCAAAGAATTCCGCAAAAATCATTGCACAAACGCGTCTCCGGCACCCAGGCGACTGAGGACACGGCGGATGTCCTCGGGTTTCTTGAGCAGGACACCGACAAACGGGACATTGCCCTTTTCGTCGGTCGGCTCCCAGCCGTTGGCCAGCAGGACCTTGATCCAGTCGATCAGCTCCGACGTGCTGGGCGGCTTGCGCAGCCCGACCATTCGGCGAATGCCAAAGAACCGCTCGGAAATGCCCTCGAGGATGCTCTGGTCGATGTCCGGGTAATGGACCTTGATGATTTCTTCCATCAGGTCCGGGGCCGGAAACTCGATGAAATGGAACAGGCACCGGCGCAGGAACGCTTCGGGCAGCTCTTTTTCGGCGTTGGACGTAATGATCACAATCGGACGATTTTCGGCACGAACCGTTTCGCCGGTTTCGTCGATGAAAAAGTCCATCTGGTCCAGTTCGTGCAACAGGTCGTTGGGAAACTCCAGTTCGGCCTTGTCGATCTCGTCGATCAGCAGAACGACCTTCTGGGGCGCTGCAAACGCCTGTCCCAGCGGGCCCAGCTTGATGTACTGCTTGATGTCCGACACGTCGCCGTCGCCAAACCGGGCGTCGTTCAGGCGCTTGACCGTGTCATACACGTACAATCCGTCCCGCGCCCGGGTTGTCGACTTGACCTGCCAGCGGATCAGTTCCATTCCCAGCGATTCGGCAATGGCGATGGCCAACTGCGTTTTGCCGGTGCCCGGCTCGCCTTTGACCAGCAATGGCCGTTCGAGGACAATCGCGGCATTGACGGATTCGCGCAACTCGTCGGACAGGATATAGTCCGGGGTGTCTGTGATCTGCTGCATGGTCCAGTTTCCTTTGATTCTGTATGGATTCGGCGGCCATTGCGGCCGCCGTTGTCTGGACCTCAGTTTAACAGATGGGATGCAGCGAATACTCCCTAATTGACACGCGAATCAGCTTTTCTGCAGGGTGACAGGCCCTACCAGCTGACCGCCAGTTGCACCCCTGCCCCGGTTGCGCCGGGGGACATTCCCGGGGCCAGCGACCAGCCCCGGATTCGGGGATTCTGGCCGGCCCGGCGGTGGATCTTCATCGCCTGGCTGGCCAGGATAACGTTGCCGGAATACGCCAGCGCGGTCGGCACCCCGGCCATCCCGTACAGGCTGCATTTGAAGTCGATGTCGCAGCTGACAAAGTCGGGATCCGCGGCCGAGATCGCCAGCGCCCCTGCCAATCCGGCCAGTCCGAACCCGGTCAACAGGCCTGCCGTGCGTAACTTGCCATCGTCGGCCTCGACCGGGAATGTTTCCCGGGTGGCGACAATCCCCGCCCACGTCATCCCTGCCCCGGCAGCCAGCAGGCCGATCGCCGGCGAAATCACACCGATTCGGGCACCGGGATACAGCGCCGCCTCGACCGTCGTGCCCATCAGCAGGCCAATTGACGACAGCATCAGGCCTGCGGACGCCAGACCACGGGCCGGCGAGCGAAACCGGTACATCGGCGCGGCCGGCCAGTCGCGTGGCGGCGTGGGTGCCTGGACACCCGTTGGTGCAGCGGCCGGCCCGGATACGGCAACCGGTGAGACACAGCGGCCATCCTGGCAGATCCGCTCGCCCTTGCATTGCATATCGTGGGCACACCCGGGCGATTGGGCGTTGGCCACGGCTGGCAGCCAGATGACGGCCAGCAAGACGACAAGACTAAACATTGCGCTTTTCATAATTCCCAGTCTAGGCCCGGCCAGGCTGGAAGTCCAGAAATTCTGTGCGAATCCGTTCACTGCGGTGAACACCGGCCCCACGGCAATCAGCCGTTGCGGTAGCCGCGTACGCGCCCGATGATCTCGTTCATGACCTCACTGGTGCCGCCGCCGATTGGCAGCAGCCGGACATCGCGATAGAGCCGTTCAACGACGGTTTCGCGCATATAGCCCATCCCGCCAAAGATCTGCACGGCGTGGTCACAGACCTCGGTGGCCACCTCGCAGGCAAAGTTCTTGGCCTCGCTGACTTCCTCGACGACGCTGTCGCCGGCATTCATCCGCGCCGCCAGGGTGTAATTGAGCGTCTTGGAGGCCCTGAGCAACGTCGCCATCCGCGCCAGCTTATGTTTGGTCACCTGGTAGCCCATCACCGGCCTGCCAAAGACACTGCGGTCGCGGGCGTATTGTTCGGCCTCTTCCAGGGCGATTTCGGCACTTGCGTGGCCGTAGACCGCCAATCCCAGCCGTTCCGACTGGAAATTACGCATCACCGCCAGGAATCCGGTCCCTTCGTCACCCAGCCGGTTTTCCACCGGCACCCGGCAGTCCTCGAACACCAGTTCGGCCGTATCACTGGCCCGCCAGCCCATCTTTTTCAAACTGCGCGACACCGAAAAGCCCGGCGTGCCCCGCTCAACCACAAAAAACGTCAGGCCACCGTGGGGATCATCGCCGGTCCGCGCCAGCACCGTCACCTGATCAGCCCGGACACCACTGGTAATAAACATCTTGGCGCCATTCAGCACATAACTGTCGCCATCTTTGACCGCCCGCGTCCGGATCCCGGCCACATCCGAACCGGTCCCGGGTTCGGTCACCGCCAGTGCCGCAATCCTGCGCCCGGCCAGCACGTCGGGCAAAAACCGGTCCTTTTGCTCGTCTGTGCCCAAAAACAGAATCGGCGGCAACCCAATGC
>JBFJWU010000315.1:0-4429 GCA_041623475.1 bacterium
GGCCGAGGCGTGGCTGGATGCGGCACAGATTGCCCTGGATGTCGGCAAGAAAGACCGGGCGGCGTCGCTGTATGAACGCGCCGGGGATTACAAACTGGCAGCAGAGCTGCTGGAGTCGATACGGCAGGCGGAGCCGGCGGCAAAGCTTTATGCCCGGGCCGGGGAATTCAAAAAGGCGGGCGACCTGTACGTCCGGCTGGGGGATGTTGAAAAAGCCGGCAAATGTTTTGAACAGTCGGGTGACCTGGCCAACGCCGCTGACCTGTATATGAAGCGAAAGCTGGCAAAGAAAGCGGCCCCCCTGTACTACAAGGCGTTTAAGCAGCTGCAGCCGACGTACAGGAAAATGATGCCCGAGGAGGAACGACAGGAGATTCTGCGCATCGCCCGACGGGCCGGCGAGACATTGACGGTTACCGGCGCACTGGAAGCGGCGTGCGAGGTTTACCTGGCCGTTGGCGAATTCCAGAAGGCGGCCGATGTGTTCGTCCGGCGCGGCGAAATCGATGCGGCTGTGACGCTGCTCAAGGACAACCTGCGGATCCCCGACGCGGTCAAGCTGCTCAAGCAGGCAGGACGCAACGACGAGGCCATTCGTCTGGAAGCCGAGCACCACGCCAACGAAGGAGATTTCGTTGCGGCAGCCCGGTGCTATATCAAAGTCGGCGACACCTGGCAGGGCGCCGAGGCCCTGGCGACGGTCGGGAAGTTTGCCGAGGCGGCAAAAATCCTGGTTGATGCCGGCCAGCATTTGCGTGCGGGGGAGTATTTCCTGAAAGCGCGTGATGCCCGGGGGGCCGCCCAGGCGTTTGAGCAGGCCGGTAATTTCAACAAGGCGGCCCAGTTGTACCAGCGTTTGGGCAACGGCGGCAAGGCGATTGAAATGCTTGTCCGCGGTGGCCAGCACATCGAGGCAGCGCTGCACCTGTCGCAGAACAATGAATTCGAAAAAGCGCTGAAAGTGATTCGCCAGGTGCCTGCTGACCACCCGCAATTGGCGCGGGCCCAGTTGATTGAAGCCGATCTGTGCCTGCGCACCGGCGACCGGCAAAAGGCGCTGGAGCTTTACAGGACCGGCCTTGCTGAGGCGCGGGTCGACGCGGTGAACCTGGAGCAGTACTATCGCTACGGTATCCTGCTGGAAAAGGCCGGGCAGGGCGAACAGTGCCTGGAGGTGTTCCGTCAGATCCATCGCTATGACCCTGAATTCAAGGACATTGCCGAACGGGTCGGGCCGGGAACGAGCCCGGAACCCGCCAAGGCGACCCCAGACGGCACTGGTGACACGACACGAAAACGCCGGTATGTGATTCTTGAAGAACTGGGCCGGGGTGGAATGGGTGTGGTTTACAAGGCGATGGACCGGACTCTGGACAGGGTGGTTGCACTGAAAGTGCTGCCGGCCGACCTGAGCAGCAACAAGACGGTCGTCGACAATTTCTTTCGCGAGGCAAAATCCGCGGCGGCCCTGAACCATGTTGGAATTGTGACGGTGTTTGACGCTGGCGAAGAGGACAACGTCTATTACATTGCGATGGAGTTTATCGAGGGTCCGACGCTGAAGCAGATGGTCAAGGAATCGGGACCGTTTGATCATGACCTGTTGTTGACATCATTTGTCCAGGTCTGCAAGGCGCTTGAATATGCGCATCGGAACCGGATTATCCACCGGGATATCAAGCCGTCCAACCTGATGTGGGTTGATCGTGACCAGCAGGTCAAGCTGACAGACTTCGGGTTGGCCAAGGTCATCCAGGAAGTGGCAAACTTCCAGACGATTGTCGGCGGAACACCACACTATATGAGCCCCGAGCAGATTCTCGGTGAGGAGATCGACCAGCGGGCGGATATCTACAGCCTGGGTGCGACGATGTTTGAGCTGGCGACGGGCAGTGTGCCGTACCCAAAGGGTGACGCCGGGTATCATCATATCCATACGCCGATTCCGGATGCGCAGAGTGTCCGGCCGGATCTGGGTCCGGAGATCGCGGCGGTATTGACGAAGTGCCTGGCAAAAACGGCCTCGGACAGGTATGCGTCGGCGGCAGATGTTGGCGATGCCGTCCTGGCCATTCAGGGAGTAACGTAAGGTCATGGAACAGATTCGGCAAATGATCGAACCCCTGCTGGAGCAGGCTGGCCTGGCGGTACCGTGGCAAGTTGTGCCCGCTGCTGCCGCGGCGTTGCTGGTTCTGATTATCGTGATTGCCGTGCTGGTGTCCCGCGTACGCAAACTGAACGAGCAATTGCCGGTGTCCCATCGCAACGGTTCCGGTCGCAAGGCACTGGCGCGTGCGCGCAAGCTGGAAAAAGCTGAAAAACGGGTTCCTGCCGCAGATGCCTATGTTGCAGCCGGTTTGATCGATCCGGCGGTGGCCCTGTACGTCCGCGAAGGGCGGATCAACCAGGCCGCGGACACGTTGATCAAGGACGGCCGCGTGGTCGAGGCGGCCAATCAATACCGTGTCGCCGGAAAATGGGAAAAGGCCGGACGACTGTATCGGCAGGGACAAAGCTGGCGAATGGCTGCGGAAATGTTTGACCAGGCCGGCAAGCTGGCAGAGGCCGCTGAGGCGTGGGAGTTGGCTGGCAATCCCGGCGAGGCTGCAGAGCGCTTTCATCGTGTCGGCGACCTGGCGCGGGCCGCCGCTGCATTCCAGGCATCGGGCGATATGGGCGGTTTCCTGCTGGTGTTCCTGCCGTACTGGGAGTCTGAACTGGATCGGCAGATGGGAGCCCTGGAGCCGGCGTCCTACTGGCAGCCGACACTTGACCTGGCGCTGACCGAGGCCGAAAAACAGGACAACTGGGACGCTGCCCACAAACTGGCCAGTTATCTGGGGCGCTGGGCAACGGCCGGAAAGGCGGCGGAAGAACTGGGTAAATGGGAAGACGCTAAACGGTTTTACCAGACAGTGGGGGACCTGGAGGGCGTGGCCCGGGCGGCGGATCATCTGGGCGAGTCGGAAGAAGCCTATCGGGCCCGGGGCCAGGCGGCCGAGCAGGCGGGCAAGACCGACGAGGCCGCCAGGTTTTTTGAGCTGGCAGGCGAGGGTGACAAGGCTGTCGCTCTATACCAGCAGGCGGAAATGTGGGCCGAGGCGGGTCGGGTCGCGGAAGGTCTGGACATGCTGGAGGCCGCCGCAGATGCCTGGGTGAAGGCGAAAGATCCATCAAAGGCTGCCCTGATGTTTGAAAAACTGGAGCGCTGGGGTGATGCTGCCAGCGCCTATGAGTCGGCCGGCGATCCGGGTCGGGCCGCCGAAGCGTTCCGCAAGGCGGAACGGTGGCTGGATGCCGCGGCTATGGCCGAGCAGGCTGGCAACACGCAGGCCGCGATCCGCGACCTGCAGCAACAGTTGCGGACCCACGGTCAGAATCGCGAAGTGTCGCTGCGCCTGGTGGACCTGATGATGGCTGAAGGAATGCGGGGTACGGCGATCGGGCTGCTGGAGCCGCTGGTGACGATGCAGCCGACGACGGAATCCGATGCAGATGTGCTGTACAGGTACGGAATGATGCTGGAAGACGAGGGGCGCCGGGCAGAAGCAGCCAAGGCGTATGAGCGGATCCTGGCGTTTGATGTCAGTTATCGCGATGCCCAGGAACGAGCCCAGCGGTTGCGGAACATGGTCCAGTTGCAGCAACAGCAGGCCCAGCAGCAATCGCAGCCATCGTTTGGCGGCGGGATCAGTGACAGCACCGGGGATGGCGGGGGACTGGCTGCTGCCCTGCCGGACATGAGCCCGTCCGGGCTGGGTGGCGGCGAGACCCAGAAAATCATGGAACGGTACGTGCCCAAGGGCGAACTGGGTCGTGGCGGTATGGGCGTGGTGATCAAAGCCCACGACAAACTGCTGGACCGGATGATTGCCCTGAAAGTGGTGAAGACGCCGGGCATGGACAGCGCCCAGCTGGACCGTCTGCTGGCCGAGGCGCGGGCGACCGCGAAGCTGAACCACCCGAATATTGTCCAGATTTATGACGTGTCGCTGGCGCAGGGCAACCTGCTGATGGCAATGGAATTTGTTGAGGGCCAGACGGTCAAAGAGGTTATTACCAGCGATGGCCCGGTGCCGTTGACGGCGTTGGTGTTGATTTTTGGGCAGGTGGCCAAAGCGCTGCAGGCTGCCCACGCACAACAGATTGTTCACCGCGATATCAAACCGGCAAATATCCTTTGGACACCGGACAAACAGGCAAAAATAACGGATTTCGGCCTGGCCCGCGCGGCGCAGGAACTGGCAAACGCCCAAACGGTTGTTGTCGGTTCGCCGTACTATATGGCACCGGAACAGTTGATGGGCAACACGATGGATCACCGTGTTGACATTTATGCGCTGGGGGTCAGCATGTTCGAAGCGGCAACCGGGACATTGCCGTTCCCCAAAGGCGATGTCGGCTACCACCATATCCATACGCCAGCCCC
>JBFJWU010000316.1:0-4429 GCA_041623475.1 bacterium
CGGCTGAAACTCTGGCGCGCGCACCTGGGTCAGGACCTGGACAGATTTGGTATACGCACCCTGGTCAAAATGAACCTTTGCCAGCAAAACCTGAACTTCCGGCTCGAGCGATTCGATATTGAACTCGCGCAGCAAGGTCCGATTCCGCAGGACGCGTTTCAGGTCTTCTTCGGCGGCGCCCAGTTCGCGTGCATTCATCATCGCGTAGGCGCTGAGCAACAACGCCCGCGGTGCCTCGGGCGTATCCGGGTCAATCCGTAACGCCAGTTCGCGTACCCTGCGGTACTCGCCCAACCGGAAGAACGCCTGGCTGGCACCGTAATCCAGCTTGACCTTCAACTGCGGCGTCAGCGGCTTGCTGGCCGCAGCCTCGTAGATCTTGACGACATCGGCTCGGTTGCCGCGACGGGCATAGATATCCAACAGCCGGGTCGCAGAATCAATCACAAACGCCGGCAGAAAAGGCTGGTATGCCAGTTTTTCCAGGTATGGCTGGGCCGTATCGTACATTTCCAGCTCGTGGTAGGACGAGCCAAGGTAATAATCCAGTTGCAACTGCAACGGACGTGGCAGTTCCATGTACTGGCTCATCAGGCTCTCGAAATGAGCCGCCGCTTCCAGATAGCTGTTACTGTTCCAGTAGTTCCGGCCCTGCTGGAACCGGTAAAAGAAATTAAGCCTTTTCAGGCGCACCTCGGACACAGCGGCATCAGCACTGGGTACCGGAAGAACCGGAACCAGTGCCGCAACCAGCAGCAAAACCAGCGGGATTGCCAACCTTGTCCGCATCGGACAGCCGGCTCTAAAAGACGTCTCGCTCGACGATCTCGAACTTGAGTCCCGGGCGGGTCTCTATCGCCTTGAACGCGCCGCCGCGGTCGAACAGAACCAGGTTCAGCTCGACGACCTTGCCTTCATTGGCGGCGAAATACTCGCCCGATTCAAGCCGCAGGCGCGCCGAGTGGCCAAAATCAAATACACCATCATCGCCGAGAAGAATGGCATCAACATCAATCCGGTGCCGTCCTGGCAACACGCTGCCCTTGTAAGCCAGCAGTTCGTTGATCTCTTCTTCGGTTTCAAACTCGCGGGTAAAAATCTGATGACCATCCAGGTAGAACACCAGTCGTTCAACCTGAAAGTCACCGCCCAGTCGGTTGGTCACTTTCATAAACAACTGTGTACCGGACGCGAATCCCTGGGCAACCTTCTGGGAATAGGACAACAACCGGCTCTTGGCCTCGATCACACGTTCCTTCAGGACCCCGATCTGCTGGTTCAACGCGCGGATCTGGTCCTGGAAATCTGCATCCAGGGACACCCCCTGTGCGGGCAGCGCAACCTGCGTCCGGACACCGGTTCGGGATTGAGCTTCGGCGGACGGCTGCGGCGATGTCGGTGCGTTAACCGGGGGGCGCGGCGCAGGCGCGGCAGCCGCAGCCGGCGCTGGCTTCAGGTTGACAGGGGCCAGCGGCTTGCCGGCACCCGCTGTTGGCGGTGGTGCCTGGGCCGAACCGGATGGAGACAGTGATTCGCCCGGACCGATTTCCTGAATTTCAACGTTTGCATCTTCGAACTGATCGAGGCCTGACTGGGCGAAACCTGGACCGGCAAAAAGGACTGCTAAGGGCAACGCCCAGACTATGAATTTCCGCACTATAGCTCCCCGCGGTCCGGACCACCCCAGCGTCAACTGAAAGTGGCCTGCAAATAACTGTTGCGACAGGTTGAATTGACAATCGATCCTATCAAATAGCGTTTGATCCGTCAACCTTGAAAGCCCCGAATTACGCCGTTTTCTGGGGTTTTCTAGCCCGGGATCTTCAATCGCCGCAAACGGCGCAGATGCTCTTCGGCGCGTTTGATCCACTCGGTTTCCATACTGTACTGTCGCGAGAACCGGATGATACGCTCGTATGCCATTTCTGCCTTGCGTTTGACCGGTGTCAGCGTCTTGCGAACCTCGTCAAAATAGACCTGCCGCTCGTCACCCGATAACTCGCTCGGAGCCGGGGCTGAAACCAGGTCCGCATAAAAAGACTCATAAGCAAAGCCGATTCGAAAAACCGCCCCCGTCGCCCAATATGGACTGAGCGCCCGGATCGTTCGCATGTACGCGTCCTGCGCACGCAGCAGTAACGCCGCTTTGCGTTCCAGATCTTTGTCCAGAGTACCCGCATCCGGCATGATTACGACGGCCTGGCTGCGACCCAGGTAAACCTCACCGATGGTCCAGAAAATCCGCGCATAGACATCCCGGTCCAGAGTGTCCCCCTGGCGCAGGCGACGGCTGAATTCGACAGCCAGTGTTTCCAGCCGTTCGACGTTGTCATCACTGGGCTCGAGCACTGTCCTGGCCAGCCATTCGCGGATTTCCAGTTCAAACAGATCATCAGGATCCAGATCAAACTTCATCAGGAAATCCAGCGTCGCCAGGACATCCGACCACGCTTTTCGCCGTTCCTGCAGCTCGACCAGGTTCCACAGGGCATTGGCGGTCAACTGATGGGCGGGATAACGGTCTACGAGCGCCGCGAAGTACCGTTCTGCGATTTCAAACTGCTCCTGATGCTCAAATGCGAGGCCGGCATTGAATAACGCCGATGGGACCAGCGGATCACGACTGTGTTTGCGAACGATGCGATCGTAATAAGCAGCAGCCTGTTCCCACTCGCCCTCGTCGTACGCATCATTGCCCTCTTCGAACAATTGGTCCGGGGGCCACGATTCAAAATCAACGGGTACGCCCTTCAATTCCAGGGGCGGCATATCGAGGACCGCCTTGAACGCCTCACCCTCGGGTATCGCTGCGAACCGCTGCGGTGTCGCCGGTGTCGATGCACACGCCGCCGTTAATAACGGCAATGCCATCGCTGCGATCGAGACTTTGATTATGTTCGGGAACTTGTACAACATCGTGGTGGGTCGCTTGCGCCGGGCAGTCCTTGGTCCTGCTGGCAACATTGCGGCAGCCGAATCAGCCGCCCCCCTGCAACAGAACAGTCAGGACCTTATTGACGCGTTTTGCAAGATCCGCGGGGTTGGTGCTGGCACCCTTGTTTACATAACTGGACGGCTGCAGTCGCTGCAGGACCTGTTTGAATTTTTCATCGCATTTCCTCGATGTAAAGAACAACACAGGCGTTTTTCGTTTTGCCCCAAACTGTTTTTCAATCTCGCGCAGGCTCATCGCGCCCTGGACACCGTTCATCAGCGGCATTTCGACATCCAGGATCGCCAGACTGATCGGCTTGCCTTCCTTGAGCCGACCTGTTGCGTGGCTGACGAACTCGATACCGTTTTCGGCCGTGATCACATCCTTGGCGATACCCTGATTTTTCAACATCGTGGCAACCGCGTTGCGGATACTTTCAGTATCCTCGGCAATAACCACGCAGCTGAGTGCCGTTGGTGCAGGTGACGGCGCATCCGCGCCAGCACCCGAATCCAGGACAAGCCCGCAAATCGAACAATGGATGACTTCTTCGCCGGCGCCGGTCAGGACAAACGGCTCGACATCGATGCCACAGCTTGGACAGTAGATTTTTGCAGTCAATGAGTGCTCCAGACGATGCCAGTGCTGCAAGCGTACATTTTACACAAATTTCCCGGCATTCCGGAGGCTCCGGAACAGCAGGGATACCAGAAATTACGCGGGCAACTGCAGGTTGCCACATCCGGATCTATTGATCCAGAATCTCCAGCGTATAACGACGGCGGTGTTTCCCGCTGGCCGCCGACAACAGCGTGCGGATCGCCTGCGCGTGCGCGCCCTGGCGTCCAATAATTTTGCCGACATCGTCCTTGCTGACCCGCAGCTCGATAATGCTGGCGTGCTGGCTATCCACTTCACGAACCTCAACCAGGTCCGGGTGATCCACCAGGGTGCGGGCAATGGTCTCGACCAGTTCCCTCATCCCGTCTTCTATTTCAGCTGACATCGTTCACCCCCTTGTCCCGAATTCCATCATAGTCAGCAAAAAAAACGAAGTCAAGGCAAATACAGTGAACGCCCGTTCGCTTATTAATCCTTTCACAACAGGTACTTACAAGCATACCGCAGGACTGATTCAGGCCATCAGGGATTCGGAATCGCCGACAATGGCCAGGGAGCGCCGATTGTCACGGTGTCGCCTGGACGAGGCTGCGAACCTGCCGACCTGAAGCTTTGCGGTGGGCCTTACGACGATCGTATCGGGATCGTACGGCCAGGTCCGACAGCATGTATATTCCCAGGCAACCGATGTCGAAAAAGAAGTAAAGAAAAGAAATCCCCCCCGGTGGATTCGCACCCGGAAGGGCTTCAAACCGGTTCATCAGGATCGGATGCCATGCCCAGCACCCCATCGCCGTACCCAGCAGTTCCATGTAGGTAGTTACCCAGAAAATCACCAGGAAAAATGTCCGCGAGCCCGATGACATTGCGATC
>JBFJWU010000317.1:0-4417 GCA_041623475.1 bacterium
CGCCGGCACAACAAAACCGTCAGATTTGATCTGGTACCCAAATTCGGGTGGATCCAGTTCGACGCGCAGGTCCACAACCCCTTCAGGCACGTCCGACGGTGTTGCCGGTTCCTCTACGCATCCGGTGACAAATAACAACGTCGCGCCCGTCACAACGATTGCCACATTCTTGCCAGAAAAAGACATATTTCCTACTCCTTGCCCCATATTTCCTCAAAATTGCGACATGCCGCAATTTTCTCCGGATCTGCGCCCCAGCCTGTTAGATGTGCAGCAGCCGACTCAGACAGCAATTTCTGCATATCCAGAAGTTCCGGATAAAATCTGGATACCTTCTGCAGTTGGAGGATACCTTGAAACGCCGACCAGAATATGACTGCCCTGGCGTTTCCATCGCCACTGTCCAGCCATCCTCGATCAGCCACCTTCTCAAAAACCTGTCCGATTGTGCTCAGGACAGATTCCCCCGCCGCGACGGCCACGCCAGCCTCATCATCCGCAACCATCTGTCGTGGATCGGCCAACATTCGCGACAGAAACGCAAATTGACGCGGATGATCGGCAGCGAACCGTCGAAACATCCAGGAAACCATGTACAACCTGAACAGGTCCGCTGTTTCGGCGTCCTCCACATTGGAATCGACAAAATGTCCGATTCGATCAGCAAACTTGCTGTAAAAGCCCAGAGCGTCTCGAAACACAATGGTCTGTATTTCGGCCAGCAGCGCATCACGCGAAGGAAAATAACGGTATAGTGCGCCAGGCGAGTAGTCCAATTCACGCGCCAATCCATTCATGGTTAGCCCGTCAAACCCGTCGCGGACCAGGATTCCGGTCGCCGTATCGAGAATCATTTCCCGGCGCCGTCGCCGGCGACGCCGTCTGCGAGGTGTCAATTCCGAGTCGGGAACCACCGGCGACCTTGCTGCCGCCCCAGTCACAGACAGGACAACTTTGTCGAATTTTGCCGTTTGAACATTTGCATGGTATTCATAAAATAAATGGTATTCACGATTTTGTCAATAATGAACGCTCCTGAACGAACCTTCTTCCTGACTGCCCGTCTTTTGGCTGGCTGCTTGCTTCTAAATGGATGCGCCGACCCTGTATTATCGGTAGTTAACCTTGAACAGTTATCCTACGCGGGGCCGCAAATGGTCGAGCACCTTGAATTGGGCTGGAGCGACACGGCACGGGGCGGTCTTCCGGTACTTACCAATCTCTGGGTTCCGGAAGAAGCAACCGAACTGCGAGGCCTGGTCGTGATCAGCCATGGTCAGGGCTCCAAGGGACAATTGCACGCGTTTATTGGCGAGCATCTGGCGTCGCACGGGTATGTCGTCGCCGCCAATGACCATTTCGGCGCAACCCTGGGATCGGCCGATTCAGCCACGCATTACGTGACCCGTATCGGCGATCTGAAATTCGTTATCGATATGGTTTCCGATGATGCGACGTTCGGTCCGGCCGCCGACGCCGGAATCGCGGCGATTGGTCATTCGATCGGAGGCTACAGCGCCTTGGCGATGTGCGATAGCCAACCGGATGAAACGGCGGTAGAACAGGAGTGCGCCAATGACGAAGGCGGCGCCTGGTGTGGGCTACTCGACGCGCAGGACCGATGGTCCGGCTTTGCAGACGACCGTGTCGGCACGTGCATCGGCCTGACCCCGTTTGTCGACCCGATTTTTGGTTACGCCGGCGAGTCAGCCGCGGCGCTCAATCGCCCTGTACTGTTGGTTGGGGCCGACGAGGATCGAATCCTCAAACTGGACCCTTCGTTACGCAGGTTCTTTGACAACGCACCCCAACCTGGAAGCTTGTTGCTGACGATTCGGGGCGCCGCCCATCTCAGCTTCACCGACTTGTTGCATGAAGGCACCCTCGACCACGACATTCTTAAAGAAACGACAAACGCCTATGTCCTGGCATGGCTGGAATACATTCTTCACCGTGACCAAAGTGCTGGCGACCTGTTGACCCCCCAAGCAGTTGCAAGCGACATCTATGCCGCACACGTGTCAATTTCTGGAATACGACCACCACTTGTTGACTAGAACAAAACTGGCTTGTATTTGTTCCGTTTCGATATCGGCGATAGCCGGGTGTGCGACAGAAACTCCGACTACGCCGGCCAGCGCTGTTCCTGAATACGAATGCCCGGACACAACTGTCACAGACGCGCCCGCAGCGATCACAGAGTTCGTGGCCGCGAATTCGGATTTTGGATGTTTCTTGCCCAAGGCCAACGCAGTTCGCAACCCCCAGGACAGATGGTTCAAGGTAAGAAACTTCTATGTTCGAAATGGTGCAGGCAGATTGAAGGAAACGCTGGACGTCGCGTGTGGACGGGCCGAACTACCGTACCCGGTGGGAACCATAATTCAACTTATTCCATTCGAAGCGATGGCGAAACGCGGCGGCGAATACTCGCCTCAGACAGCTGGATGGGAATTCTTCTTTTTAGAGCTGAATGATTCAGCGGGCAAGACGACAGCGACGATAGCAATTCGCGGCGGACACGACATGGAAAACCCACTCGGTCACAACTGCGCCAGCTGCCACGGGCTCGCTTCCGACCAAGACTTCGTTTGTGAAACCGCCCACGGCTGCGATGACATTCCGCTCATCGGGGATTCCTTTCCCGAAATGCAGAAAGACGATCCTCGCTGCCGTTAGTTGCAGTTACCGCCCAACAGATCCCCCGTAGTAACAGACAAAATTACTGGTTGCCCTTCCAATGACGTACGTAAGAACTTTGCGGCCTGCCGTTGCGCAGACAGTGTCGGATTGGCAATCGTAAATGGTGCTGGTTGGCGTCCGTACGGCGGATCATACAAATAGTCGATCGGCGCGCAACGCGTCAGGATAAACCCGTGCTCGGCGTTGGGGAAGATTGTCAAGCCGGCGCCCAGCCCAAGACCGTCGACGGCAATGGTTTCCCTGGCTGGCAAGGCCGTCGCTGTCGCAATGTCGTACAAATTGCTGCGCGGCTCAACGTCGCCCAATAACGGATATCCGGCCGCCATCGCAATTGCCGCGCTGGACGAGTTGGGAATCAACTGGTCCAGTTCGGCAATCTGGACCAGCACGTGCCGGGGCCGCGCATCCAGCAGCGGCTCAAGGGACCAGTGCCGCGCATAGTTGGCTGGATCTGCACCCTCCAGGACCGACTGGAACAACGACAGGCCCGGGTGGTAGACATCGACCGGTACCGTCGGGTCCGACTCCGAAATAATTCCGACCGCGAACAGGAATTCACTGAATGCCGGCGAATCCGCAAAGATGTGTCGGTAGCTGCCGCCGCCGACGTTGATCACTGACGCCCGGATGTCGCGACTGACACCGGTTACGATCGACCCGACGATGCCACCCATGCTTTGCCCCACATATCCGATCCGGTCGACATCGACCTGAAAACCAGAAAGCCCGGCGGCTGCGGGTGGCTGCCAGTCTGACCGCGCCAGCCGGTCGGCGAGTTGCAGCAACCCCGCCGCTGTTTCGATCAAGTTCGCCCGGCCGACCAGCGGGTCGATGAAATACACCTGGTCCAGGCCACCCAACTGGTACCCATCGGCTATGCCGTCCGCCGTCGGTGCGTCGGTCAGGTTGTTGATTCGGTCCCGTCGGATCCTGGCCCGATACCCGTGGCCGACGGCATCAATACCTGCCGTCACCATGCACTCGGCCGCCAGTTCATTTGCCAGTGTCAACGGAAATCGCTTGTGGTCATTCAGTCCGTGCTGGGCAATTACCACAGGGTATCCGCTGTCTGGCATCGGGCAGTCCGGAACCGCCAGGACGAATTGTACGGTTTCACTTTCGACGATTGTCGGATCACCGGCACCATCCCGCGCCAGCGGTGTCCGATTTTCAAAATCGCTCCACTTCAGGACATCAAACGAACCGATGAAGACGTGGGTCAGGTGGTCGTGAAGGACCCCGCCGGGGTTATCGGTGCCGCCGAGCTCGGCCGTTGGCGTTCCAAACAGGTCGGCAAGCAGTGCGCCACCCGCCCCGTAGAACGTGTCGGAAAAATCGGGATCTGCAGGATCGGTGACCGCATAAACCTGTTCAGCCATGGAAGTCAGGTCATGGACCGGCTTCTGGGTTGAATAGACCGTCGCCACCAGCACTGCCGCGGCACCGCCGGGCACGTGCCGGTCCAGCAACGTCTTCATCGCTGCACCATCTGCCGATCGCAGGTAGTGCCGGAATCCGGCGGACTTGACTGCAGCTCCGACTACGGCACCAAGCCCCTGGCGTACAACGGCAAGATAACGGCCACCGCCACGCAGCGGATGCCCTAATGCCGGGAAAACAGACAACAACTGACGCTGAACATCAAGGTTCACATCGATTGGCAAGGCGTCGCCAAAACTGCTGGAATCTGGATCCACGTCAATCAGCGCGACCG
>JBFJWU010000318.1:0-4413 GCA_041623475.1 bacterium
CACTATGGCCCCCTGGCCCAGACGGCCGAGGAGTGCGGCTTCCACGCAGTCGCCCTGCCCGATTCGATCTTTTATTCCGAGGAAATCTCGGCCGCCTACCCGTACACCGCAGACGGCAGCCGCATGTGGACCGAAGATACCCCATTTGTCGAACCCCTGATTGCTGCGGCATCCATGGCGGCCGTTACCGAAAAAATCTACTTTTACACCAGTGTGATCAAGGTTGGCGTTCGCAACCCGGTCTTGCTGGCCAAGCAGCTCAGTTCGCTGGCGGCCATGACCAACGACCGATTCGGATTGGGGGCCGGCATTGGCTGGCTGCCCGAAGAATTCGAGTGGTGTGGGACCGAATTCAGGCAGCGCGGCAAACGCGTCAACGAATCGCTCGAGATCATCCAGGGCCTGCTGACCGGCGACTGGTTTGAATACCACGGCGAGTTTTTCAATATTGGCCGGATCAAGATGTCGCCGGCACCGAAAAAGAAAATGCCGATTTACATCGGTGGCCACAGCGAACCCGGCCTGAAACGGGCAGCAAAATACGGCGACGGCTGGGCCAGCGCGATGATGACATTCGACGACCTGAAGCAAACCATCGACCATATCAACGAACTGCGCGCAGAACTGGGAAAATCCGACCAGCCGTTTGAGTTCCAGGCGGTATGCATCGACAAATTTGGTGTTGATGGCATCCGCCAGCAGGCCGAGATCGGCGTCACAGACATCATCACGGTGCCGTGGCTGGCATACGGTGTAACCATCAACGACGAACTCAAGAAAAAGCAGGACGCCATCAAGCGCTACGCCGAGGACAACATCCACGCACTTTGATTGAAGTCGACCATATCGGTTTGCAGCAACAGCGGCGTTGATGCCCCGGGCTTGATGCAGTGTAAATTCAGTGAGGCGGTTCATGTCTTTTGACCGTAAAGCATATTTCAGATTGCTGAGGCAGCCAGACTTCAGCCCGACAGACTGCCCTAACTTCATAAGGTACAAAAGTCTGGATCTGTATCGTTGGTACGCACGGGCAATCAGTCCACTCCTTCTTGCAACAGGAGGAGGGCCGATGTTTACGGGCCTGCGCAACAGTGTCCTTTGGGGCGAATTCCCCTTTGACTCGTGGATGGTTGTCCGCTACCCGTCCCACCGCAAGATGTTGAAAATGATCAGCAATCCCTACTACGTGGCCGTATGCAACCCGATCCGCAAACGCGCGGTGGCGCAATTCGAGCTGGCATTTACCAAACCACGGGACCCGGACAGCGGGCTCCAGCGCCACAGGCAGGTGCTGGCCTTCCATGTTGAACCGACGAACGCCGAGAGCTTCCTGTCCAAAGTTCGAGCGCTGGCCGAAACGGCCGACCTGCCGGTTGTCTACGAATCGGTCAGCTGCCTGGATTTTGATTTCATTTCCGACCCGGCTGCCAACGACCCGCAGCCCTTGACCTGGCCAGTAACAGCGGCGTTGGCAACCGGCAGCAAAGAACGCCTGCGGGAGTTCGCTGCCAGCAAGCCCGTCGAGAGACTCCTGGCTGCCCAGAAATCGGCCTGCGCGGTTCTTTACGACCGCGCGGACAAACTCTATTACCTCAAATTTGGAAATTAGGAGATCACCATGGACGGATACCCCGCAAAAGTCCTGGCCGAGCCTGTGAAGCTCAAGAATGGCACGACAATCAAGAACCGTTTCCTGAAATCGGCAATGAGCGAGGTTCTGGGTTCGCCGGCCAACCGGCCGACAAACCGCCACGTTCGCCTTTACAGCGCGTGGGCCCAAGGTGGCGTCGGCCTTGCAATCACCGGAAACGTCATGATCGATCGGCGGGCGCTGGGCGAGCCAGGCAACGTCGTTATTGAAGACGAGCGCGACCTGGACCTGTTAAAATCGTGGGCGGCCGCAGGCACTGCCGAGGGCACCCATCTTTGGATGCAGATCAACCACCCCGGCAAGCAGGCACCGGGATTCCTGTCCGACGGTGGGCAGCCGGTTGCCCCCTCAGCAGTACCATTCGAAAGCTCGTTGCGCCATGTGTTCAAGACACCCCGTGCGCTGACAAATTCCGAGATCGAAGACCTGATTGACCGCTTTCGACGCACCGCCGGGATCGCCCGGAAAGCCGGGTTTACCGGTGTCCAGATTCACGGCGCCCATGGGTACCTGGTCAGCCAGTTCCTGTCGCCAAAGGCGAACCGCCGTACCGACCGGTGGGGTGGCAGCCTGGACAACCGGATGCGATTCGTGCTGGAGATCTACAACGCCATTCGGCAGGAGGTCGGTGACGACTTTCCCGTTTCCATCAAGATCAACTCAGCCGACTTCCAGAAAGGCGGCTTTTCCGAAGATGACTCTGTAGCAGTTATGGCGGCACTTGCGGATGCGGGCATGGATTTGATCGAAATATCCGGGGGCACATACGAGGCTGCGGCCATGACGGGGGCGTTCCAGAAGGAATCAACCAGGAAACGCGAAGCGTACTTCCTGCAATTTGCCGAGCGTGTTCGGAACCGCATCGACACTGCCCTGGCTGTCACCGGTGGGTTCCAGACGGACGAGGGGATGGCCGAGGCGGTCGCCAGCGGAGCCGTCGACATGGTCGGCCTGGCCCGTGCATTTACCCTGGTTCCCGATTTTCCGAACAGGATCCTGGCCGGCCAGGGTTTCAAATCACCAGTAAGGAAAATGTCTACCGGCGTCAAACTGGTAGACACCATGAGCATGATGGACGTAACCTATTTCGAAAACCAGATTGCGGCAATCGCGTCCGGGAAAGGTGCACAACCTGGCATGAGCGCCTGGGAATCAGTCGCCCGGACATTTGCATCCCAGGGCTTGCAGGCGTTTCGGCAGCGGCGCGCCAATTGACCGAATCTTTTCTATTATTTCCTGTTTGACAGTCCTGGTTGGCGAACCACTTGACCAAGCCACGAAACGTCCGCCCCCTGCCCCCTGCCCAGTTGGACCGACTGAACGGACGTCGACTGCTGGCCTACAAGAAGAGACTACTGTCCCTGCGTGAGTCGCCCGAAGCTACTGGCTGGTCAGCCACCAGGCTGAAATCTCTGGATCCGCAATTGATCTGGTTCAAGTCAGACCCGCGCTGGCAGGATCTATACCAGACGGTGCTGGATCGGCTGGACAGTTTTGGCCACGTCGACCGTTAACCAGCGACGGCCCAGACAGCAAAGAACTCAATACTGGTGTCATTGGATTCGACCGGCCTCGAAACACCTGTTCGCGATCTTGTCCAAGGGCTTTTAAACTAATCCGATCACGAATTTCAAGTTCAGGAGAAAGCGACCAATGAAAACCGCAATCACAGAAATGTTTGGCATTGAACACCCGATCATCCAGGGCGGCATGCACCACGTCGGCTTTGCCGAGATGGCAGCCGCCGTCTCTAACGCCGGTGGCCTGGGAATCATAACAGGACTGACCCAGCCAACTCCTGACGACCTGGCCAACGAAATTGCCCGTTGTCATGACATGACCGACAAACCCTTTGGCGTCAACCTGACGTTCCTGCCGGCATTCACGCAGCCGGACTACCCGGGCTACGTGAAAGCCATCATTGACGGCGGGGTCAAGATCGTTGAAACTGCCGGCCGTAACCCGGCCGAGCATCTGCCAGCCTTGAAAGACGCCGGCATCAAGGTTATTCACAAATGCACGTCTGTACGGCATTCACTAAAGGCGCAAAGCATCGGCTGCGATGCGGTCTCTGTCGATGGTTTCGAATGTGGTGGCCATCCTGGTGAGGACGATATACCCAACATGATCCTGCTGCCACGGGCTGCGGATGAACTGGAAATACCATTTGTGGCCAGCGGCGGCATGGCGGACGGACGTTCCCTGGTGGCCGCGCTGGCGATGGGCGCCGAAGGCATGAATATGGGGACTCGATTCATTGCCACCAAAGAGGCGCCCGTCCACGACAATGTCAAACAGGCGATCCTGGACGCGACCGAACTGGACACGCGTCTGATCATGCGCCCCCTGCGCAATACGGAGCGAGTCATGAACAACCCGGCGGTCGAACGAATCCTGGAAAAAGAGCGGGACAAGGGTGCCGATCTGCAGATCACTGACATCCTGCCCGAAGTCGCCGGTGTCTACCCGCGGATCATGAGTGAAGGTGATATGAACGCGGGCGCATGGTCCTGCGGAATGGTTGCTGGCCTGATCAACGATATTCCGACGTGCAAGGAATTGATCGACCGGATTATGACCGAAGCAGATGAAATCATTAACGGTCGACTGGCACGTTTCCAGGACAACTGACGGCCGGACAGCAGGTTCAGGCGGACAGGTACGCCTTCATGTCTGCCAGGAACTGTTCTCGCCCTTCCGCTTCGGAAATTTCCGGATTCGGCCACAGGGCGCGACGCAGCCCGGGGGCACCAAAAAACGCC
>JBFJWU010000319.1:0-4410 GCA_041623475.1 bacterium
AGTCCAACCGATCCGCTGGATCCGTCTGACGATCGGTTGGACAGTGACGGCGACGGAATCAGCGACTTCGACGAAGTCAACGGTACCCTTGGATTCATCACCAATGAGTTCAATCCGGATTCCGACGGTGATGGTCTGAACGATGCGCAGGAGCAACTGGGATACGGATCAAATCCGAACGCCTTCGACACAGACGGAGACGGCTTGGGTGATTTCCAGGAAGGTACGGTTTACGGTACCGACCTGAATGCCACAGATACGGACGGTGACGGACTGAGCGACTTCGACGAAGTCCGGTTGCGCGCGACCAATCCGCTGACCAGCGACACTGACCTTGACGGCTTGACCGATTCCGAAGAGATTTTCGTAATCGGCTCAGACCCACAGGTGTTCGACACCGACAACGACGGTCTGGGTGACGGTGAAGAGGTCAGCCTGGGCACCAATGTCCTGCATCACGACAGTGACGGTGACACATTGCTTGATGGCGACGAGGTTTATATCCACCTGACCGATCCGGCCAACCCGGACACCGACGGTGATGGTGTCAACGACGGACGCGAACTGGCCCTTGGCCTTGATCCGCTCAATCCGGATACCGATGGCGACGGTGCCACCGATGGTGAGGAAGTCGGGCAGGATACAGACCCGTTAACCAGCGATGTCTATTCCTTTGCCGGCAGCGGTGGTGGTTGTTCAGCTGCGCCGGGCGATGGCAGTCTTCCCGTCGGGATGCTGCTGGCCCTGCTGTTGCCAGGATTTGTTGTCGTCCGACGGAGAGCAGCCGTGGGAAAGTACGCGGTCTCTGCGCTGGTGGCGCTGGTAATATTGGCCACAGGCAATGTTCACGCCCAGCAATTTACGATCGGCGGTCACAACGCCCAGATGTTCACGCTTCAGGAGGAAGGGGGCGATTTTCTGATCACCCGTGACTCGCGCGTAATGAATCAATTGGGCTACAACGTCTCAATTGCGGCTGTTTACTCTACCGAACTCTTGATGGTCAACAATCCAACAGCAAGCAGTCGCCCGATCCTGGACGAAGTGCTGACGTACGAGATTGGCGGGACGTTCGCGCCTGTTGAGTGGATGCAGATCAGTGCTGCGATTCCGTATCACGGGCGGGTTGTCGCCGGTGAGGTAACTCGTAACCGGCAATGGACCAGCAGTTACATGGGTGACACACGATTTTCTGCGAAGTTCATGGGTCTGGATCGCCGCGACTGGCCTGTTGGCCTGGGTTTTCGGACATTTCTGTACGCTCCCAGCGGCAACGGCGATGTATTTCTTGGGATGGGCCGTGGTGAAAAAAATGTTGAGGGTGGCCTTGATATGATTCTCGACACGTCCCTGCCGCAGATTTCAATGGCATTGAACCTTGGCTTTCATGCAAGGCCACGGTTTTTCTCGCAGGGTGAGGAGTTCAATGACCTCCTCCGTGCCTCGTTTGCAGCATCCGCGCCATTTGGGGAAAAAGTTGAGATTATCGCAGACATTTTCGGCTGGACGCTGGCAAATGATCCATTTGGTGTCGCTGCCGGAGACGCATTGGAATTTGATGCAGGACTGCGTTTCTTCACGGGCCAGGGTTTTTCAATTACCGTCGGCGGCGGAACCGGCATCGCCGGGGGCTCTGGCGAGGCAGCGACGCGATTGTTTGCCCAGCTTAATTTCCGCAGCGCCGGCGATCGTGATCGCGACGAGGACCGGATGCAGGACGAGCTGGACGGTTGTCCAGGCAAGCGCGAAGATCCGGACGGCTACCTGGACCAGGACGGGTGTCCCGATTATGATCACGACAATGACGGCGTGATCGACCGTCGCGATGAGTGCCCGTCCGCGGCAGAGGATTGGGACGGGAGCGGCGATTATGACGGCTGCCCGGAACAGGACCGAGACAAGGACGGTGTGACCGATGATCTGGATCAGTGTCCGGACGAGCCAGAAAACCAGAATGGTTACAATGACTTTGACGGCTGCCCGGACAGGTTCGAAACGTACATATACGGTACGTTGACCTCAAATGGCGGCCAGTTGCTGAATGGCACCGCCATCGTAAACCCGGGTAACCAGCAGTTTATGGTAAAAGACGGTAACATTGATATTCGGCTGGATTCGGCACATAAACGGTTCGAAATTATATTCGGTTCGCCCGGATTCCGGTCCCAGGCCAAGGAAATGACGTTAAGCTCCGGACAGCAGGTGATGCTTGATATCGTACTGAAGCCCGAAGCGGCGCCATCGACACGGCCCGATCCGGTACAGTCCGAGGTTCCGCCAAGTTCCGGTGATGAGGGTCAATAAATGCACAGAAAGTTATTCATCTCAGTAATCGCAATCAGTGCAGTGGTTGCGTCGGCAACGATGTTGCCGGCGCAAGAGCCCAGTGTGCCTGATGAAGCGAGGGCAGAGCCGTACTCCAAGGCTGTCAATGGGCCGGTCCTGTTCCACCGTTTGTATGAGGTTAAGAAAGGGGACTCCCTGAGCAGCCTCGCTGCGCGTCACCTTTGGCCGATCCTTTACAAGTTGAACAAGGACAAAATTGCGAACCCGAACCGCATCGAACCAGGCATGTGGATCGTGCTGCCGTCCGTCGGCGATATTGTTCCTGGTGGCCTGCCGATTGCGCCGGATGCCCCGGCACCCCGGCCGCAAGACCCCGGGAAGAAAATCTTTGACATCGCCTACGCGACACCGGGAGAAACCCGTTACCTGCGCGGAGATCTTGACCGGGTTCTGGTCAGCGGGGACGCCATGTACGCGACCGGCGCGATTCGGGTCAGTGCGGGATCGCTGGCGATGATCCTTGAAGACAAGACCGAAGTCATCATGCACAGCAAGTCCGAAGCGGATTTTATTTCAATGAAACGAAATCCGGATTCGCTGGTTTACGAAAGCAAGATTGATGTTCGCAGTGGCGACATTAACTTTCAGAAGTTGCCGGGAACGACGGGGTTGACGGACTACGACGTTAAGCTGCCGGTTGCCGATGATGCTCCTGATACCCGCCTGATTGGTCAAAGCCGGTGGTTTTCTACATCCGTCGGTGAAGACCAGTATGTACGTGCAAGCGTGATGGACGGCGAAATGGCATTGAAAGTCGGCGAGGAGTTGCGCCGGGTCAAGGCAGGGTGGGGTGTCATGGTTAACCCTTCCGGCAGTTTTGCGATGGTGATTCCGCAACTGCGGGCGACTGGTTCGGTTGTCGCCCAGTCTGTTGGTGATGGCACGGTTCGATTCAAATGGCCAGTCGTGGAAGGTGCTATGACGTACCAATTGACTGTGGCAAATGACGAACGAATGAGAAATGTCGAATTCCAGACATCGCTGACCCAGGAAACGTCATACGAAATGAAGCTGTTCAACCCCAAGGATTATTTTGTTACGGTTGATATGCTTGACGAGTACGGTATCTTGACCCCCGGCGGCAGTACGACGCGTTTTACACACGTTATCAAGTCTTCACAACCGTCGGCCAGGCCTGGGCAGTAGCTGACGGGTTCCCTGCTGGAACGACCAGGGGAAACATTTCCGAAAACTTGATCAGGCAGCGTGGATCGCCTTCCATTCGGGCCAATCCACCTGCTATTGCTTCTGCCAATTGCAGAGTTCCGACGGCGACCTTCTGGAAAGTTCCGTCATCGAAATACATCCTCAGGTCTGGTTCGATGGGGCAGGGCCCGATTCCGGTTTGCGCCGCCCTGTCAACGACGATCGCGTAGATGACTTGCCCTTCGACGTTAATTTCAACTGCCAGATCAGTGACGGCGGCCTCCGGGCGAAACAGTACTCTCAGCGAGAATGCTGCCCATTCCGGTTCATAGCGTTCGCCGTTTTCGGGCTCCTGCAATGATTTCAGGCCCCACCGTGCCATCGCAATAATCACAGGCTCCAGGTCACGTCCCCTTGACGTCAAGTCGTACGCGTCAACTGATGCCGGCGGAGGCAATGTAATTCGTTGGAGCAATCCGTGTGCCTCCAGGGACTTCAGTCTGCTGGACAGCAGGTTGGTACCCATGCCTCGCAACGACCTTTGGAAATCCCTGAACCGTTTCGGACCCGTCAGCAGGTCCCGAATGATGAGCAGGGTCCAACGTTCACCCAGGATATCCAGTGCCTGTGCAACGGCGCAAAACTGCCCGTAGTTTCGATCACTCATATCAAAAGTATAGCGACCGGGCCCCGGGTATGCAAATTTAAAATGCGAGCTTGAAAAAACAATAGTATACTGATTTGTAGATTAAAAACCCATCGGGATCGCGAACCTGATCAAGGAGGACGCGGATGTTGAACGTTGGCAAACAGGACCAGGGGCATCTGCTGCAGTTGGCGATGCGCTGTAACGGATTATTCTCATTGTTTTCGGGACTGCTGCTATTTACGGCAAACGACACGGTCGCGCCATTGATC
>JBFJWU010000320.1:0-4394 GCA_041623475.1 bacterium
CAGGATGCCTTCGATTTCTTCGCTGCGCTCCAGTAATAGTTTGCTGCGTTCATCAACTTCAGCGACGGCCAGTCTGATCGCACGGATGTCATCAACAGTCGACTCCACAGCGGTTACGCCTTCGGCAGCCTGGATACTGACATTTCGAGAGTTCGACAGGTTGACCGCGGCACTGCTGCCAACATCGGAAATACTGGTCACCAACTGGTTAATTCCGCTGGCCATGGTGTCGGCATCTGTTTCAATCTGCCGGTTCCGTTCGGCAACCTTTTGAATATCGTCTGTAATCCGTCCGAGCCGCTCCAATGTGTGGTCAAGGGTGCGGTGCAGGGTCGTAGTGTTTTCGTCCACTTCCTCGACGCTGCCCTTGATCTGCAGAATGCTGGAGCTGGTTTCCTGCGCCATCAGGAATACTTCGTCAATCTGGCTGTTGACGGTGCTTACTTCGTTGCGCAGGGAGTTCAGGATCATCTGGGTGTCGGACAGGTTGGAACTGATTCGATTCGTTTCCTTGTCCAGGATTGCGAATTCGCGATTCAGGGCATCGGTTGTGTCGGTCAGTTCGGTGGACATTGTCAACATCCGCTGGACAATTTGACGCAGGTTGCCCAGCATCCCACGCAGGCCCCGCGCCGCCAGGTCAAACTCCTGGTCACGGAATTCCGGGATCGCTGCGGTCAGGTTGCCATCGCCAATCTCGATGAACAGTTCACGCAACTGCATCAGCGGTTGTTCGATATTCCGTGTGAAAAACATCGTGTTCACGATAAAGACAAACACGAGGCCCAGCAGCGCGACCAATCCTGCTTTGGCAGAAATGCCTGTCATCGTTCGGGTTACAACCGATTGGTTGAAGTCGACTCGCACCAGTGCTGTATAGCCGATTGTTTCGCTGTCTTCGTCCGCAGGTTGGTCATTTGAGAATTTGATCGGGATATACAGTGCAATCCGGTCAGGAAGTTCAATCAATCGGGGGCCGCCCGACTGGTCCCAGACCAGTTTGTTAGGAGCTGGTTCGACCATTTCCTGCAGTCGCTCGACGTTGCCATGGGCGACGATTCTTCCGGTACGGTCAACGATGTACGTTTCCAGCACCGATGTCATGCCTTCATTTATTTCGCTGAGCTGCAATGAAAAACGGGCCAGACTGTCGACATCACCGTTGGTCATTGCCAATTGGTTTTCGACCTGACGACGCACGAGCTTGGTCAGGTTTGCGCCCTGTTCTGTCAACGTCTGGATGTACGTTGTCTTGAACGTGTTGATGTTGATCCAGGTAATTACCAGGAACGCAAACATGATGACCGAGCCGGTCACCAGCAATAGTCGTAGCTTGAGGCTCATGTTGTCGCGATATCCGAGGTGGTGTTTTTCCGTATCATACTGAATTGATTCATAAATATTAGCAGGCGGTTGTTAATTTCCCTAATCAGATCGGGCCTTGCCGATGTCAAGGATCCTCGGCCACAAATCCCTGACAGATTGATCGAGTTGCTCCAGGCCGTTGTCGTTGGCTATCACCCAGGTTGCCAGTCTGGTTTTTTCTGCCTGGGGCATTTGTGATTCCATGCGGGCCAGGGCCTGTGGTTCATCCAGCCCGTCTCGATCCTGAATCCGTTGCAGGCGCAGATGATCGGGCGCTGTAACTACCAGCGTGTAGGGAAACTGCTTGTGCAGGTTGCCTTCGAACAACAGCGGGATTTCGAGAACAATGACATCGGTACCGCTCGCAGTAGCCTGGCCGATTGTCTCGAACATTGCCAGGCTGATTCGCGGATGGGTGAATGACTCCAATACCGCCCGCTGTTGTGGATCAGAAAAGACAATGTCACCCAATGCGACCCGGTCGATGGATCCGTCCGCAGCCAGGACCTTCTGGCCGAAGTGCCGGACGATATCGTCGTATGCAGGTTTGCCGGGTTGGACAACATCTCGTGCCAGTTGATCCGCATAGATAACGGTTGCGCCCAGTTCCGACAGGATCCTGGCGACCGTCGATTTTCCGCTGGCAATGTTTCCAGTCAAGGCGACGACAATGGACATGGTGCTTCCGATTCTAGCTGAAACAACCAGCGGGGTGCATTTTTTTCGGCAACAATAATCAGTGGTATCGACCGCCGGAATCCGGTACGATGGACACCATAGCCATCGGCTTCGTGCGTACATCGTCAGGCCGAATTTGGCCTAGATTAATCCCTGAATTAGTGGTGGGTGTAGCTCAGTCGGTTAGAGCGCCAGGTTGTGGCCCTGGAGGTCGCCAGTTCAATTCTGGTCATCCACCCCATTAATTCATTGCCAACTGATCCCCGGACCCGGAGACGCCAATCGCCGTGACGAATCCCGCCGCAATCGACAACGGACAGTCCCTGCAAGAAGGCAGGCAACGGCTCCGTGACATTCTGTTGGAAAAGAGCGTTCGGACCGATCGCGAATTTACGTTGGCCAGCGGGCGGACCAGCAATTTTTACGTCGATGTCCGCAAGACGTCGCTGGATCCGGAAGGCGCGTTTTGGATCGGGCGGTTGTTCGGGGACCTGCTGAACAATTACCCGGACGTCGTGGCCGTCGGCGGACCGACGTTGGGGGCCGACCCATTAACCAGTGCGACCAGCGTCGTCAGCTGGATCTATGGCCGGCATCTTCCCGGCTTTATCATCCGCAAGGAAGCGAAGGGACATGGAACTGGTCAATGGCTGGAAGGGCCGGAGTTAAACCCGGGCGACCACGTTGTCCTTCTGGAAGACGTTGTGACTACGGGCGGCAGTGCGTTGCAGGCTGCGGGACGGCTGCGGGATCACGGTGTCCACGTTGACAGCCTGTTCGCGGTCGTTGACCGGGAAGAGGGCGGTGCCCAGGCAATCGCCGATGCCGGATTGAAACTGGAACGCTTGTTCGGCAAGCAGGAATTGCTTGATGCGTCGTAGTGTAGTTGCCAGCGTTTTGGTGATGTTGGGCGTCTCGTGCAGCCACTGGGAAGGTGTGCCACACAAGTTCCCCGGTGATGTCGGTGACGGTATCGAGCATCGAAAATGGACTCGATCGACCCGTGTTTACAACAACCTGGAGACGGTAGCGCTGATCAGTGTCACGCTGTTGTCCAATGAAGCACAGCGCCAGTTGGCCCAGGCAGTCGGCCGGGACGCGCCGGGGCGCAATAAATCTGACTTTATCGGATTCGACCTGCCACAGGCCCGGGCGTCGGCATTGATTGTCGTTGCATCAAGCGAGCGTGACTGGCAACGACTGGATCCACCGCGCGCGCCGTGGACGGTGTCAATGGAAGTTGATGGAACGTCGATGGCGCCCGAAGACATTCGACCGGTGTTCCCCAAGTCTACGTTCGAACGGTTCTTCCCGTCGTGGAATCCCTGGAGTCGGGCTTGGCTGGTCCGGTTTCCAGTCAGTACAGATGCGATGACCAGTGCTGTTTCGATAACATTCATGGCGCCTGGGGATATCCGCGGACAGGTTCACTGGCCCTGAGTTTGGGCGCCGAACCGACATCACAATCATTTGGACATCGATTCAGGGCTGCAGGCCGCGCCATTGGCATGCGCTGGCCAGCTGTTGTTGGCGGTGTTCTGCTCGCTTTTGCGGTGCCGGGAATGGGTCCGTGGTGGCTGTGTCTGGCGGCGGCTCCGTTGCTGTACCTGTCAGTGGCCCATTGCGACCGGCCGTTTTTTACCGGCTGGCTTGCGGGATTCAGTTATTTCGTTGTCTCTCTGTACTGGATCGTCTACGTTATCCACGTATACGGGTACCTGAACCTGGCTATAGCCGTATTGCCGTTGCTGGCCCTGTCTGCGTACTGCGCATTGTTTTTTGGATTGGCCTGGAAACTGACCAGCGTCCTGCCAGTTTCCTGGCGGTGGATCGGCTGGCCGTTCATGCTGGTTTCTGCCGACGAGTGGCGCGGTGTAATGCTGGAAGGATTCCCGTGGAATCCGCCCGGAATCGTCCTTGCAGGAAATCCCGAAATCGCCAGTCCGGCGGCCATAATCGGAGTCGGCGGCTTGACCGTGCTGGTTGCCTTGTTCGGTTCCGGGACGTGGCGGTCCTGGACGGCGTGGCAACGTAAAGATACGTTCGCTTGGCGGATTGTTCCGTTCTCAATTGCGCCGCTCCTGTGGTTATTGCTGTTTGCTATCGTCCAGTCCGGACCCCGTTTTGTCGATAAGACCGTGGACTACGTCCTGGTGCAGGGCAACATTGAGCAGGACGTGAAATGGTCCGAGGAAATGCGCGACCTGACGCTGCAGATATATGAGGACCAGACTCGTCGTGGATTGAGCCAGGACGGGAACGTTGATCTCGCCGTCTGGCCGGAAACAGCCGTACCGCTTTATTTTCAGATTCCGTCCCGGCATCGGGAATGGCTGGTTCGAATTGCCCGG
>JBFJWU010000321.1:0-4387 GCA_041623475.1 bacterium
GATCACAATTCCGATAACCCACGTGAACAACCATCGTTCGCCGGATGTCATTCGTCGGGCCGCATAGCTGACGGCAACCGCAAGGAAGACCCCCAGGCCGTACGGGAAAAGGGTGTGGTAAATGCTGTTCACGGCCCCGACGTCAGCCCAGCCCCAGCTGTTTCGCGCGGGCTGCGATCAGGGCGACGCCGATCCAGCCCGTGGCCGACAGCGACTCGCCCAAAAATGCGGCCGCAAACAGGGCGACAAAGACGACACTCAGTTTGTCGATGGGGGCAACCTGTGACGCATTGCCAATCTTGAGCGCACGGAAATAACAGATCCACGATGCCGTCGCAGCCAGGCCGGAAAGGACCAGATAGGTGATGCTTTTTGTCGACCAACTGGCCGGGGACTCGAACTGGCCCGATGCCACCAGCATCGTGCCCAGCGTCAGCAGGATAACGACCGTCCGGACAAAGGTGGCGACATCAGGATTGATGTCGTCAACCCCCACTTTGGCAAAAATCGCAGTCAATGCGGCAAAAACAGCAGATCCCAGCGCCCAGGTTTGCCAGGGGATGGTCGTATCAGTCATTTGCGGCGCGGGTTCAGCAAAAAATACGACCTAATACAGGTTTTTCTTGTAATCAAGTTCCAGGCCTTTTTCGATGGCGCCGGGTACGGAAATGGCGGCGCGGGCGACTTTTGCGCCCAGTGACTGGTCGTTGCTTTGTTTCATGTGTGCCTTGAAGATCTCGGACGGTACCAGGTCTGCAGGTCCTTCCTGTGCGGGCCACAACCTGGCCGCGGCGATCGCCGCACTGGGCCGGACCTGCATCACAGCCGGATCAACCCGGGTCACCAGTTTCGGCAGCTTGCCCTTGATTTCGAATCGCTGCAGCAGGGTTTCGTCAGTGCGCAGTTCGGCCGGGCCCCGGAGTTCGAGGATGTCCGTCCGACCCGGGATCATTGCCAAGACGCAGATGCCGGGCTGTTCGAGGATGTTGCGAAAGCTGTCGACCCGCCGGTTGCCCGGACGGTCGGCAAAGCAAACCTGGCCATCGTGGTCCTGCAGCAGGTAACCGGCCGGATCGCCCCTGGGGCTGACATCGACCTGGCCATTGGCATCGACCGTTGCCAGGACCAGGAAAACTGACCGGGACATGAAACCGGGGACGTCGACTGGCTGCTGATCCGCTTGCGGTGACCAGAAATCCGACCGGCGGATCGACTTGGCGCAGTGCAGGTAGCACTCGTCAACGGCCAGGGTTACATAGCCGTCCCCCAGGGTGGACACCCGGCCATTGACACGCAGGGTTTCGGCCATGCCGTTGACCATCAGCAACGCGCCAAATGATGAATCCGCCGTAACAATGCTGGTGTCGTCCAGGGCATCCAGTGGAATCCGCAGATCCCCGGATTCGGTGGTGGTGGCAAAGCCGCGTTCACCGCCAGCAATCGTCAGGTGCAGGTCGCCGGCGTTGCCGAATCCCAGGAATGCGACGCTGGCGTACGACAACCAGCGCACCGCGTGTTTATCCAGGTGGTCGATGACCTTCAGGTCCCGTGGTGCCGGCAACTTGCCGACCCGTTTCTGCACTTGTTCAACGGTTGTAAGCTTCATCTGGCGTTTGTACCCCGGCCCCGTGATTGAACTATACCGGTCCAGTCAACGGCTAATTCGGTCCAGCCCCAGGCTGGGCGGGGGTGGACCGGCAGCGATTGGACACACATTCAATTATTTCCGGTTGACACATGGCTTCGCACAACGGACCGTCGTACCCCTCGCAATGAGTCGTCGCAATCTGGCGGACGTGGTCTACATGATTCCGGTTCACAGCCATGCCGCAGCCACAGCCGCCGCAGTCGACAAAGACCCGATCGCAGTCGGCGGCCGCTGTGCAGGCCAACAGTTGGTCGGGTATCTCTGGCCAATTGCCGCCCCGATCGGCCGGACTGGAATCCAGACTGGCGGGATCTGCTGGGCCCGGCTGGCCATTGCCCAGCGTTTCCATAATTGTCGCAGCGGTCGCCGAATACGCGGACAGGAACTGCTGGACCTTGTCGTAGGCCGCATCGTAATCGCCGTTCATGCCGTCGGGAAGGAACTCGATTTGCAACTGTTCCTGTGCGACAACGTAATCAAAAAACAGATCGTATTTCGGTGGTGCCGCCTGCCTGAGCCGCCGCAGTTCGACAATGTAACCATTGGCCAGGCTGTTGATCGAGCGAATCGTCAGTCCCGTAAACAGACGTCCCGCCAATGCCGATACCCAGGCCCGGAACCGTGTAAAGGCCGTTGGTTCCGGATTGACGGCAAATTGCGGCGCCAAAGGCACGTACATTGTCAGGTTGAATGCTTCCAGGTCGTAATAGGCCTGCCAGAATTTCTGAACCGGACCGGATGCTGATTCCGCCAGGTCTTTCATCATCAGGTGAGTCATCAGGACGTTCTTGTATTCGTATTGAATGGCGTCGGCAAAGACATCAGGGTTTCGCGGCGTGGCCGGGTCTGCGGATGCCGAAACGCCAGAACTGGCGGTAACAAACGCCATACAAAGACAGGCATTCATGACAAACCGTCGTGTTGTTACGTTTCCTGTGAATGTCCTGCCGACAAATGGCATCAATATCAGCTCCGGCCAGTTCGGGTGTGGCAGGATGTCGTTGTCCCGCCGGAAAACAGTCTTGCAGCCTGGATGTCCGGTTACCTGACTGTAAATTTGTGGGGGCCAGTGACGATTGATCGAAAGCCATTTTCATCCTCGGCCTGGACGGTCAGATAGTAATCCCCGGATGGAACACGGTCTATCGGCAGTTCGGATCTGGCGTCTCGCTTGGTGCCCCGGAACCGGAGACTTGTCATGGCCGAATCATCGGCGATACGAATGAAATACCTGGCAACACCTGGTTCAGGCACGATGTCCAGTTTCAGCGGGTCACCTGCCACGACGCCCAGGGGTGCCAGGATTTCCGGCGGTTCAGGGAGCTCGACCCGGGCCAGCGTCCCCCCGTCGGACAGCGATACGCCCTGGCCGGCGGGAACGGGTGTCGATACCCCGTCGGCAAACGCCAGTATCTGTCCTTCGTAAACACCAAGTATTGCCGTATCACCGTTGATGCCCATATCGAATTCGGTTCCCCTGACCCCGGCAACCATGCTGCGGGCCCGGATTTCGAACAAACGGTCGCCGGGCCAGGCTGCCTGGACGACGACATTCGCGTAACCACGTACCAGGCTCAGGACATTGGCAACGAAACCGCTGCCAGGGTCGACGAGGATTTCGGTCAGGTCCAGTTCTGTCCCTGCCGAGAGCCGGACGACGGACTGGTCGGGCAGTTCGATCTGCAGTTCGCCCTGTTGGACATTGACCCGTCCGGTGGCCGGAACCGTATCACCGGGATTAAGTACCAGTACAGGCAGGTCGGGGCGTTGCAGTTCGGCCTTGAATGGCAACCGCCCCAGGACCTTGATCGATGCCGTCGTTGCATCGCGCATGGCCACCGGGATCAGGATCCGGTCGCCGGGCTCGATCCGATCCGGGTCGGCCACGTTGTTGTAACGCAGCAGCAGTGGCCAGGCCTGCGCATCGCCCAGGAATTCCTTGGCGATTTTTGACAGGCTGTCGCCGGGACGGATCGTTCGTTCGATCACGGCATCGGACTGGCCGAGTGTAACGGATGGCAGGGCTACAAGCGCGGCCAGTAACAGGGACCGCAGGGCATTGGAATGTGTCATACAGACAAGGTAGCCAATCAGGCGTCGGCCGCACAAGTTGCACTGATCGCCGACAAGCCGTTGGTTAGATGTTGTTACTTCCGCGATTTCCATCGTTCCTGTGATTGCGCCTGATGAAGAACCGCGAAAACTACAATTTCCGTTTCAATTTTGTGAAAGTAAATCGAAAACGGGAATCGATGGGCCAGGGCGCGACGAGTGTCGGATAGGACGACCGGAAATTGACCTGGAGATTCTGCGACACGATCAAGTACTCGCATTATCTCGGCAAGGAATTTGTGGCCAAGACCTGCCGATTGATTTTCATACCAATCCGCAGCCAAAACCAGGTCCGCTTCGGCTTCTGGACGCAGGTATATAACACGGGTCACAGTTTCGATTTTATATCGGCAAAAACTTCTGCTGCTGGACGGCCTTTCTGGCCATCTTTTTCGTAGGAGTCGAGTCGTCGCTGCAGTTCTTCCTTGTGCCATTCAGAAAGCGGCACTTGCGACTCGTCGGCTGCAATACTATCCCAAACCGCCTCGACAATCTTTAGTTTCTCGTCGACTGGTAAAGACAACATTTCCGCAAGATTTACAGCCATGAGTCATTTTGCCCAACGGGAGAAGCGGAAGCTAATATTTGCAGAAGTTGAAGCAGTTAACGTTGGGGCGCTGAACGGGC
>JBFJWU010000322.1:0-4379 GCA_041623475.1 bacterium
CCCGGTCGCATTTGGACGCCGGGTACGGACAGCCCAGCGTGTATATGTCGGACGCAGCCAGACGCCCATTACCGCAGCGACGATGAGCGTCGTCATAAACGGGTGGATCAGATACAGCAACAGCCCGGCTGAGGCAAAGAAATACAGGTAAAACGCGACGCGGGCCGTGCGTTCTGTCGAAGTATGTAGACGATCGTTTTCCATCGGTTCGATAACTGTATCCGGTTTGCAGGTGGAGTGCCAATTTCGTGGCCCAGAGGTGGTTATTCTGGCATAATACGGGCCTTTCCAGCCCAGAAACAGGAATTGCCAATGAAACTGTCCAGATACCTTCTGGCGACCTTGCGGGATGTACCCAAGGAAGCCGAAGTCACCAGCCACCAGTTAATGATCCGGGCGGGCATGATTCGTCGGGTTGCGTCCGGTGTCTATGACCTGATGCCCACCGGCGTCCGGGTTATTCGCAAAGTTGAGCAGATTGTCCGTGACGAAATGAACCGGGCCAATGCGCTGGAGGTCTCGTTGCCAGTGGTGCAGCCAGCGGAATTGTGGCAGGAAAGCGGGCGGTGGGATGCCTATGGGCGCGAATTACTGAGATTCAGGGACCGGGGCGACCGTGATTTTGTGCTGGGGCCCACCCACGAAGAGGTTATAACTGACCTGATGCGGCGCGACGTGTCCAGCTACAAACAGTTGCCCGTCAATTTGTACCAGATCCATACCAAGTTCCGGGACGAAATCCGGCCGCGGTTCGGGCTGATGCGGGCTCGGGAGTTTACGATGAAGGACGCGTACAGTTTTCACCTGGACGCGGATTGCCTGGATCGGGAATTCCGGTCTATGGTCGACACCTACCGCCGGATTTTCAGCCGCTGCGGACTGGAATTTCGTGATGTTGAGGCCGATTCCGGTGCCATTGGTGGCAGCGCCAGCAGTGAATTCATGGTGCTGGCGGATTCAGGTGAAGACGCCGTCATTTTCTGCGGAACGTGTGACTATGCCGCCAATCTGGAAAAGGCCGAGGTTCGCCGCGATATCGACGCGCCACCGGAAGCCACCGGACTGCCGTCCCCCGAGGAGGTTCCAACGCCCGGCAAAAAGTCCATCGACGAGGTTTCCGGTTTCCTGGGGATCGATCCCGGTCAGATGATCAAGACACTGGTTTTCCAGACGTCAGTCGGCCCCGTTGTGGCGTGCATTGCCGGCACTCTGGAAATCAATGAGACCAAGGTCAAGAACGCCGTAGGTGGCGATTGGGCGCATCTGGCAGAACCGGGTGAGGTCAAGGAACTGTTTGGCGTTGAGATCGGGTTTGTTGGCCCGGTCGGCTTGCCGGACGGCACACGGATTATTGCTGACTATTCCGTAAACGCCATTTCGGACGGTGTTACCGGTGCCAATCGACCGGACCTGCACCTCCGGCATGTTATTATCGGCCGCGACTTCGAACCCGCCATTGTGACAGACCTGGCGAGCGCCTGGAAGGATGCCCCCTGCCCTCGTTGCGACAACGGTCACCTGGAGATTCGCCGGGGGATTGAGGTCGGTCACGTATTCAAACTGGGAACCAAATACAGTGAATCCATGGGGTTGACCGTGCTGGATGCCAACGGCAAGTCACAGCCGGTTGTAATGGGTTGCTACGGGATTGGGATCGGTCGGACGGCGGCCGCTGCGATCGAACAGAACCACGACGACTCGGGCATCATCTGGCCGCGTCCATTGGCACCATTTGATGCTGTCGTTGTCCCACTTGACCCAAAAAATGATCAGTTGATGGAGGCCGCCGCCGGATTCTACGACTCATTGTGCGAGGCCGGACTGGACGTAGCCTTGGATGATCGTCAGGAGCGTGCGGGGGTTAAGTTAACCGATGCCGAATTGCTGGGAGTGCCGGTACGGATTGTCCTGGGCAAGCGCGGGTACGAAAACGGCGTGACTGAAGTCACGGTTCGCGCCGTCGGCGACAAGCAGGAAATCCCCCTGGACGAAACCGTCAGCGCAGTCCTGGCGCTGCTGGACGAGGCCGGTCAGGCGTAGGGCTCACCAAAAACGATCCGGCGGGACAGGCGCTCGGGGTCAAACTCGGCCAGATCGTTGATCGTTTCACCCGTGCCAACGGCAATGATCGGGATCTGGAGTTCGCTGACAACAGGGACCAGGAACCCGGCAGCCGCCTGCCCGTCTATCTTGTTGATAATCAGCCCGGTTACCTGTGCAATCCGCGCAAATGTCCGGGCCTGGTCCTGGGCCGCCTGACCCTGGCTGGCATCCAGAGTCAGGAATATGTCGTCAGGCGCGCCGTCCCTGGCCTTGCCGCAGACCCGGATGATCTTTTCCAGTTCATTCAACAGACCCTGGTCGCCGTGGATACGGCCAGCCGTATCGATAATAACGGTTGCATCGCCTGCCTGGCCCGCCGATATGGCATCAAACGCAACAGCTGCGGGGTCGGCACCGGCGGATTGCCGGACGACGCGGATGTCCAGGCGTTCGCCCCAGGTCTGCAACTGCTCTGCGGCAGCTGCCCGGAACGTGTCGGCCGCGCCCAGGACAATCGTGTCGCCACGTTCCTTGAGCCGCGCCGCGATTTTGGCGATCCCGGTTGTCTTGCCACTGCCATTGATGCCAATAATAACAATAACGCCACCCCGCTTGATTGAATCCAGCTGCCGTCCACTGCCAGCCAGTTGTTCTGCCAACAGCTCTGCCAGTTTCTCGGCGACTGAATCGGCATCAACCTCTGCCGTTCCCAGGCGATCCAGTAACTGGTCTGCCATTTTCGTGCCGACATCGGCTTGCAGGAGGACCGTACGCAGTTCAGCGCGCAATTCCGGATCCAGGGTGCGTCTGCCCGGAAAGATACGCGCGAGCAATCCGACGAGCCCCCGTCCACTTGTTGTCGCAACCGCATCAGAAGCTGATCGGCTGCCCCGGGCCAGAAAAAGTGCAAGTGCAAGGACACCGACTACGGCTGCCACAGCAATGACGGCGACTTTGGGGTCAATCTGGCTGAGTTGTTCCATAGGGATCTATTCTACGGGCTGCCAGCCCGCGCTGCGCCCGGCAGCGGGTTCAGGTCAGGCGAACGGGAATGGCTTTGCTGACACCGCGCTCTTCCATCGTGACGCCAAACAGGTTCTCAGCAATTTCCATGGTTTGTTTGTTGTGGGTGATCAGGATGATCTGGGCCAGTTCGTTGAGCTCGATAATGACCTGGTTGAAGCGGGCGATATTAGCGTCGTCAAGGGGGGCATCAACCTCGTCAAGAACACAAAACGGACTCGGATGGGTCATGAAGATGGCCAGGATCAACGAAAATGCAGTCATCGCACTTTGGCCACCTGACAACAACTCTAACCGCTGCAGGTTGGTCCCCGGCGGCTGAGCGACGATTTCGACGCCGGATTCCAGCCAGTCTTCGGGGTCTGTCAACTGCAGCTCTGCGTGACCGCCCCGGAACAATTTTGCAAAGATTTCACCAAAATGCTGATTGACGCTTTCAAAAGCGGACTGGAAACGGTCGCGGCTTTCCTTGTTCATTTTGCGGATGCTGGAGCGCAGGCTCTCGATGCTTTTCAGGAGGTCTTCCCGCTGGGTCGACATCTGTTCGAAACGCTGGCGAATTTCGTCGTATTCCTCGACTGCCGCCGGATTAATGGCCCCCAGACGGTCCCGGCGTCGCACAAGGGTATCGTGCAATTCCTGCAGTTCAGCGTTGTCTCGCTCATCTGGTTCCGCCGGTGCGTTCCATGGCTGGCCAAACCGCTGCTCGTAATGATCGATCGCTGATTCCCGCTCGTGGCGGATATCCTGCAGCCGTTGTTCCAGCTGGGCCCGGTTCTGCAGGGCCTTGTCCAGTTGCTGGTTGTTGCCCCGAAGGTCCTTCTCCAGTTCGATCTGGCGATTGCGGATTTCGGTCTGCCGCGACTGCATGGATTCCAATTGCGCGCCGACTTCAAACGCGGCTTTGTTGGTTTCGTCGATCTGTTCCTGGAGGACCTTGAGTTCCTTTTCGATCTCGTCCTCGCGGTTAAATGCAAAGGTGATCTGGCCCTCCAGCTGGGTCAGCCGGTTCGTTGTCGACGTCATGCGTTCTGTAATTGAATCGCGCTGTCGCTGCTTCTCAACGACGGCATTGCGCAGTTCTTCTGCCTGGGCCCTTTGGCTGGATCGTTCTGCCTCCAGTTCCCGCTCTTGCTCGACAAGTGGTACCAGTTCGGCTTCGTTGGCAGCTATTTTCTGCTGCAGCTGGTCAATGTTGGCCTGGGCATCAGCGAGCGCCTGCTCTGCCCCCTCCAGGCCAGAGTGGGCTTTGCCCTTGTCTGCTTCCAGGCGCGACTGTTCATCCTCGAACTGAAGCACCATTTGCTCGAACC
>JBFJWU010000323.1:0-4354 GCA_041623475.1 bacterium
AGGAAATTGCCAAAGACAAATCCCAGTTCGATGCTGTGAAATGATCCGATCGCCGGTTCAATCGCAAACGCCCCCGGATTCACCGAAAAATTGTAACCAAATGTGGGCTGGTGGCCTGCATTGGCATCCAGCGCAAAATACGTCGGGCACCCAAACAGAAAGTCGTCGTTGATGTCTGCCCACAGGTCGGCAGGCGTATCATAGTCACCCTGGGGATACAGCTGCTGCAGCCTGTTGCTGTCTGCCTGCGAGAACCCGTCGGCCACCTCACGCCAGAACCGCGCCCAACTCCAGGTCCGCATCGGCAGGATACTTGGTGCCATCTGGGCAATCTTCAGCTCGTCATCATTGAATCCGGCAATCAGGGGAACATTGTTAGCCGTCCCGGCGGCCAGCGGCTTGACAGGTTGCTCTTTCAGGAAGACACCATCGACGATTGGAAAAGCGCCGTTGGCCATTGCAAAAAACGCGTTCAGTAACAGCTGCTGTTCGGTCTTGTCACGCAGGCAGTCAACCGATGCCGTGCCGGTCGCCGGACATCCCATTTCCTCGATGTAATCCGCAGCAAAATCGAATGCCGGAGCCTTCTCGCCCATGATGCAGTTGCCGCTTTGCATGATGGCCTTGTCAAACAAACCTGCCGCCAATGGAGAACCGAGCAAGGAACAGACACTCCATCCGCCCGCAGATTCTCCGAAAATTGTGATGTTGTCCGGATCGCCGCCGAATGCCTCGATGTTTTCGTTGACCCACTTCAGCCCTTCGATCTGGTCCAGCATCCCGTAATTGCCGACCTGCCCGTCGTCCTGTTGCAAATCCGGTGTCGCCAGGTAACCGAACGGACCCAGGCGATAATTGACCGTGACGACGATCACACCGTTGCGTGTCAGCGGGCTGCCATCGTACAGCGTCCACGACGCGCCACCAATGGTAAACCCACCACCATAGATAAAGACCATAACCGGCAACCCTGTCACGCCGGTCCCGTTATTGTCCACCGCGGGTCGCCAGATATTCAGGTTCAGGCAGTCTTCAGATGTCCCGGCTTCGGACAGGATTGTCAGCAGTTGGCTGCAATCCGGCCCATATCCGGTTGCGTCAAACGTTCCGGCCCACGTTCCAATTGGCACCGGCGCTGTAAAACGCGCATCCCCCTCGGTCGACTTGGCAAAGGGAATGCCTCGGTATGCACAGGTATCACGGGCCATGCTCTGGCCGAGCACCTTGCCGGACCTGGTCTGGATTTCGGCCGCACAGTCAACAAGGATCTCGGGGCGCTCCGGACCCGCTGTGCCGGAACCGTCACCGCAGGCAGCAGCAACGCACGCTACTGCAATTATTACAACTTTGTTCTGCCAGGACATCGGGACTCCGTCTGCGCGATCAATTGGCCCAGTTGGCAATTATTATAGTCAGCGAATGCCGGCGGCTATTCTGAGCCTGACCTGCCCTGGCGGTGAAATCCGCCCCGGCTGCGGACCCAGGGCGCCGCCGTCACGGACTGGGGCCAATCCCAACCTGTTGGCAGCAGGTAGATCCACCCCTGGTCCGTTGCCACCAGGATCTGCATCTCCGTCCCACCGTCAACGGCGCCGGCAACCGGCGGCACACTGATTGTGCCGGTGGTGGCAAACGACCACTGCACGACGCCATCCGTGCCACTGACTGCATACAGTTTGTCACCGACCGGCACCAGAATGTCCGGCCGGTCGTCATCAGTCAGGTCAACAAGAATCGGCGATCCTGCGGTCGGTCCCGACAGTTCGCGTTGCCAGGCCACGGTCCCAGAGGTCACGTCAATGGCCGCAAGCTGCCCGGCCTCGGACGCGATGACCACATCGGTACCTGCCAGTCCTGCGACGTCGCCCAGCGCGGGTCCAAACCGGTATCCATGCGAATCAACGATTCTCGACCATTGCGCGGTGCCTGTGTCCATCGCAACTGCGGCAACCAGCCCGTTGCGCCCGGCCACAATCGCCGTATCCGCCGCCGACGGGCCAGCGGCGATAACCGGTCCTGCGTCCAGGTCCGTACCCAGGTCCAATTGCCACGTCTGGACGCCGTCTACCAGCCGCAGGCTGCGCAGGATGTTGTCGCGACCACCCACAACCACTGGCGTAACGGCCGCCCCGGCACCGATTGCCGCACCACCGGGCCCGCCGGCCCCGATTTCGACGGCCCACATCAATGACCCGTTCGTTCCCGCCAGCGAAAACGCGGACACCGGCATCGCCACCGGTCCCGGATCTGCCAGCGATTGTCCGATCACCAGCCAGGAACCATTGATCCGGGCAACTGCCGGTGCGGCATCGACCCTGTGGGTAACTGGCTGCACCCAGTCAATGGACCCGTTGCCCAGATCAACGGCAACGATCTGATTCGGTCCGTCCGTGCCGACGACCAGTTCTGTCCGACCGTCACCGTCAATGTCGGCTATCGCGCCGCCGCCCGACGATCCTCCAATATGAGTTGTCCGGATTGGTGCACCCGCCGAATCGAAGACCCGCACTTTGCCGTCGGCCCCGGTAACGACAATCCCGGTATCCGGAATCCAGTCCAGGCCGCGGATAGCCGCGCTCGTCGGCTTGATTGACCAGGCAGGCAGCTGGCTCTGCCAGGTCCAGACGGCGGGCTCTGGTTGTCTGTTTCCCGCCAGGTCGATCGCCCGGACCGCGAACGTGTGCTCGCCCGCAGCCAGGCCGTCGACCTCCAGGGGGCTGGTACAAGCTTTCCAGGCACCACCGTCGACGCGGCACTCCAGCCTGGCTTTTTCAGTCGCAAAAAACTCGAACGTGGCGCCGGTATCATAGATTGTGTTACCGGGACCGGACAAGATTACGCTGTCTGGCGGTGTCAGGTCGATCTGCCAGGACCATTGGACATTGTCCGTTTCCTGGTTGTTATAGACTCCCTGAAGACGAAACGTATGGCCGCCTTCGGTCAAGCCTGTAATGACCTCTGGGCTTTGACACAAGATCCAGGCGATATCGTCGAGGTTGCAGATATAAGATGCTTCCTTGTTGCCCGAGAAAAAGAACCTGGCCTCTGTCGAATTTGTGATTGTCGCGGGTGCCACGTCGAAAAAGATCTGCAGCCGATTACCGTTGCCTGTTGCAACCGTGATTGGCGGCGTACTGGCGACCAGGCCCAGCTCAATGTGGTTGGCATCGACCCGGTAACGGTAGCGCTTTTCCCATTCGACCGACAGGTCCGTTGTGCTGGTGGCCCCGACAAACGAGATCGCAAAAAACAGTTCCGATGGGTCGACCGCCCGCCATACCGTATATGTAACTTTGTCTGACGCGGGCTCCAGGTCCCATTGGAGTTTTACAATCGGCCCGTCCTCTACCAGGTGGGTCAGTACCGACAACTTGAATTCAACATCTGCGTCGGACGACGGCCGCCCCTGGTCATCCCCGAAGATGCTGCATCCCGAAGTCACGACTGCCGACCCCACCATCAACGCAAATGCCGTCGACAGGATTCGATCCACGCTCAAAATTCACCGATTCGATCAGTCGCCGGGGACGAATAACTCATCCAGCCATGCTAGCAAATTGCTGTAAACTGGAACCCGTGGAGACCAAGAAGAAAATTGCGGTTCCAAACGGCGTTCTGCGCAGTCTGGCAACGCGTATTCTGGTCATTGCATGCGTCATAACAGCGGCAGGCTGTGCACGTTCGGAATTGCAGGAACCGAACGCCGCCGCGTCGGTGCCGGAAAAATTACTGGCAGAGGGGAAAAAACAGCTTTCAGCCGGCAATTTTGAGGACGCATTTGATACGTTCAGCGACCTGTCGCTGCATCCGGACTATATTTGCGAATCGGATTACGGTGTCTACCTGTCCAAATTGCTGGAAGCAATCCAGCTTCTGGACCCGCTGGTCCAGGTCCTGGGAATTGTCCAGGGAACCGACACAATCGGCGGCGGAATTCCGATCGCCCGTGACTACGGCACCGTTTTTTTCGAAGTGTTTGTCCCGCTCGAAGCCAGTTTTTCGCGAATGCGTGTCCACATGGAACGGATCCTGGCCAGCAACTGTACATTCAACCTGCCCCAGGGATTTCCGGTCGTTATTGGACGCGACGAAAGCGAGTTGAGGTTCTCGGCTGTTCTGGGCGACGAATGGGACGATGTTGCCGTTCGGCTGTCCCTGGCCATCGTTGACGCTACGCAGGCGTTCATTGACTACCTGTTTGCCCATCGGTTTGAAATCCAGGAAGAGACCATCGAGCAGGCGGTCAATATCCTCGAATCTCTTGTTGCCAGCCAGTCCTCGGACAGTTCCACAACGACAACCCTGATCGACGTTGGCCGGGCCGCGGGTGTCCTGATGGACTGGAATCCGTTTC
>JBFJWU010000324.1:0-4339 GCA_041623475.1 bacterium
ATAAAGGCAGTAATTCCACGGACACCCAATGACTTATCTGACATCGCAAACACGATCGCGGTGTCCGCCTCTTTGCCATTGGTAATAAAGTTCTTTGAACCGTTCAGGATCCAGGTGTCACCGTCCTGTTCCGCCGTCGTCTTCTGGTTCGCAGCGTCGGACCCTGTTGTCGGCTCGCTCAGGCAATAACAACCCAGCTTCTGCCCACTGGCCAGCGGGCGCAGGAACTCCTCTTTCTGCGCATCAGTGGCATACTTGACCAACGGATCGCAGACCAGCGAATTATTGACAGACAACACGACGGCAGTTCCAGCATCAACCTTGGATACTTCTTCGATCATCAGGGCATAGGAAATGACGTCCAATCCCGAGCCACCCCACTCTTCTGGAACGGCAACGCCCATGAATCCCAACTCGACCGCTTTCTGCACGGCCGATTCGGCGAACCTGTGTTCCCGATCAAGCTCTTCGACAATCTCTGCAAGTTCCTGCTGCGCAAATTGCCTGGCAGCTTCCCGCGTCATTTTCTGAATATCCGTCAGTCCAAATTCCATATTGATCTCCGGTTATCAAGCTGCCGTGGCAGCGATCATTGCCCTTTGAAACTCGGTGCCCTTTTCTCGAGGAATGCACCCATACCTTCTTTTGCGTCGGGACCGCCGCCAATCTCGCCAAATTGCCGAGCCTCTGACTGGCAGCCGTCGGCCATCGGCAGCCAGGTTGCCTGCCGCACCAGTTCCTTGATGGCCGCCATCGCCGACGGTGACTGCGCGGCCAGCCTGATCGCCTCGGCCTGAACGTCCGACTGGAACCTGTCCTGATCATCAAATAACTTCCAGACGATTCCCAGATCTTTCGCGGTTTCGGCATCGAAACGTTCGGCAGTCAGGATAAACGACAGCGCGCGGTGCATGCCGACAGACCGGGTGAACCGTTGCGTACCGCCGAAACCAGGAAGCAATCCCAGTCCGACCTCGGGAAATGCGAAACTTGCCCTTGGTGCAGCCGCAATCAAGTCGCAACTGAGCGCGATCTCGAATCCACCCCCCAGGCAAAATCCGTTGACCGCGGCAACAGTCACCAAACGCGTCGACTCAAGCGCGCTCATAGTCGTATGACCACGATTGGAATAGGCAGTCATCTCCAACCGATCGAGCGCGACCATTTCTTTGATATCGGCACCTGCAATAAATGCTTTCGGGTGATGGCTGACGATTAACAATACTCGGCAGTTGCTGTCGGATTCAGCAATCCTGACAGCTGCCCCGATCTCGTCCAGAACCAATGAACTCAACGCATTCATTGCTTCTTCCCTGTCCAGGGTCAGGACCGCCAAATGCCCGTCAATGTCCAGTTTTATGGTTTCGAACTCAGTGCTCATTCGAAATTCCCCTTGCATTCAAAACAAAAGAACCGGAGTTGCCCCCGGTTCCTTTTGTCCACGTTTTCTGGACCGATTCGGCCCGGTTTTGAGGTCGGTCAGTCAGCCATTTCGACGATCAGGCTAAGAGCCTCGCCGCCGCCGATACAAATACCAGCCTGGCCCCATTTCTTGCCCTGTTCCCTGAGGGCGCTGAGCAGCGTGACAACAATGCGGTTTCCACTGGCACCGATTGGGTGACCGAGTACAACGGCTCCGCCACGAATATTGGTCTGTTCGTGCGGCAATCCCAATTCCTTCATTGCCGCCATGGTTACGACCGCGAAAGCCTCATTGACTTCGAACAGGTCGATATCAGAAACCGATTTGCCTGATTTCTGCAGATTCTTCTGCATCGCCTGCACTGGTGCGATCGTAAACCACTTGGGCTCAATCGCGGCCCCCGCCCAGCTGTCCAGGAAGGCAATCGGCTTCAAACCGAGTTCGTTGGCCTTGTCTTCTGACATCAATACCATCGCGCTGGCACCATCGTTGATACTGGACGCGTTCGCTGCCGTCACACTGCCGCCGTCACGTTTAAAAGCCGGACGCAGGTTCGGGATTTTCTCTGGATTGGCATTGAACACGCCCTCATCAGAATCGACAACCAACGGGTCCCCCTTGCGCTGCGGTATTTCCATCGGCACAATCTCGTCCTTGAACAAGCCTTCCGATGTCGCGGCTTTGGCTCGATTGACGCTCTCAATGGCAAAGGCATCCTGCTCTTCACGGCTGAACGAGTATTTATCGGCACATAGCTCTGCGCACATTCCCATGTGCTGGTCATCGTACGGGTCCCACAGCCCATCAGAGACCATCGTGTCCACCAGTTCCGTGTTACCCATGCGAAACCCGTTCCGGGCACCCTTGAGAACGTGCGGCGAATTGGTCATGCTTTCCATACCTGCCGCAACGGCGATCTCGGCTTCGCCCAACATGATTTCGCGCGCCCCGTTAAGGATCGCCTGCATTCCGCTGCCGCAGACCTTATGAACCGTCACCGTCCGACACCCATCGCCAAGCCCGCCATAGATCGCGGCCTGACGTGCAGGCGCCTGCCCCTGGCCGGCCTGAAGTACATTGCCGACATAACAGGTTTCAACCTGGTCCCCGCTGATGCCGGCTCTTTCAATCGCCCCTTTTATGGCGTGAGCGCCAAGCTTGGGAGCGGCAACAGACGACAATTGGCCCATGAAAGAACCGATGGGCGTACGGGCATAACTCATAATTGCGACACGGGTCATAAAACGTCCTCCTGGGGCTCAAGCACAGAGCCAAATTGTCCGGAAAAAATGCAATAAGAATGTTCGAATATGTTCAGGGTACCATCAGCGAAATCCACCGGGCAACCAACTTGCGACCGGGAATTTGAACGCCGATCCTGCTGTTCCCGAAATTGAACTGGCGGCGCCGGTCAGTAGCGTTTCCCGGCACCTGAACGGTGAGTCAATATTCACAGCGAATATCGGGCGACTATTGCATTGGTTGTGTTAGACTCCAATTGAGGGCCAAGTCTCCACCGACTGGACGCACTTTGATCGACTTGAGCCAATACAGCGATCGCCTGAGCGACGCATCGAAAGAGGCCCTGAGCCTCGCGATCGAGGAAAGCCAACGTCGCGGAGAGTTCGAGCTTGGGGTCCCCCACCTCGTTTTTGCCTTAATTCGAGTCGATGGCTGGTTATTGGATGAACTGGCTCGCGAACTGGACCGTCCGTCGCGGGATGTCCTGATGGCCGTTCGCAACCAATTGAAAGAACTGGCGGTCATCGAGGACCGCGACACGATGCATGTACCTGTGGCAATTCGCCAGGTCCTGCAGGCATCCTGGGAGCGCGCGCAGGTTGCATCCCGCAATGTCATCCAGACAACCGACATGTTCGCCGCAATTCTGGAAGCCCCGGAAGGTATCGAGTTAGTCGAATTATTGGACGGCGATGCGAAGGAATTGCAGGATTCCCTGATCGCGCAATTGAAACAGCGCGACAAACGTGAGCGCGAAATCAAAAAGAAGTACGAACTTCCCCCGTATCTAAAGCAATTCGCGGTCAACATGAACAAGCTGGCTGTCATGGATAAGCTGCCAAAGCTGGTTGGCCGATCAACAGAATTGACGCAGATGATCGAGGTCCTTGCCCATCGAGAGCGGTCAAATTCCGTAATTCTCACGGGTGAGGCCGGAGTTGGCAAAACCGCGATTGCCGAAGGCCTGGCGCAACTGATTGAGTTTCATCCGGAACGTCTGCCGGTCCGACTGCGAAACCGACAGATTGTTAATCTCCAGATGAACGCTCTGGTCGCTGGGACCATGTTCCGTGGCATGTTTGAAGACCGGATTGAAAAGATCATGAAGGAACTGCGTGCGCGGCAGTTCTATATTCTTTTTATTGACGAAATCCACACAATGATTGGCGCCGGCAGTGCGATGGGCGTGCCGGCGGATGCGGCGAACATATTCAAGAGCGCATTGGCAAGGGGCGAAATCCAGATCATTGGCGCAACAACGTCGACTGAATATAAAAGATTTATCGCCGAAGACGAGGCGCTCGCACGACGGTTTCGAACAGTACGTGTCGACGAACCCGGCCCCGACGATGCAATGGAGATCCTGACCGGAATTCGCCCGCGAATCGAGCGCCAGTACGGTGTGACCATTCCCGACGAAACCCTGGCCTGCGCCATCGCCCTGAGCAGTCGCTACAACCGGAATCTACGGCTGCCCGATAAGGCAATCGGCTGGCTACACACTGCGTCGGTGCGTACCGAAATCGCAAATCCAGGAGGCGTCGTTTCTGCTGAAAACATATCTGAAGTCGTAGCGACCGATGCGAGAATACCTTTGGATATGGTCTTTCGCGAAACCGGGGACCGGTTTCGCGATTTTGAATCTGTTTTGCAGACCAGGGTGAGCGGACAGGA
>JBFJWU010000325.1:0-4334 GCA_041623475.1 bacterium
CACGAAACAAATCCACAACGTCGTCGGGATCAATATCCCCGACAATTGAAAAAACAGTTCTTCCCGGGTCCATCTGCAGGTCATGGAACGCTTTCAAGTCTTCCGCGCCAAGCCCTGCTACCGACTCAGCGCTGCCCAATCCGGGATGCCCGTAGGGATGGTCCTTGTAAAAAATTCGCTTCAATTCGTCGAATAACATACGGAATTTGTTCTCGGACATTGCCTTGATCTCGCTGATCTGGTCATCCTTTGCGATCTCAAGTTCTTCTGCAGGAAAGGCTGGATCCGTATAGACATCAAAAAACAGTTCCATGCCTTCACTCAAGTGTTCGACAAGGAATTTGCCGCCAAATTGAACGGTGTCCTGACCATTGGAACCGCCAAGTGATCCCCCCATCTGGTCCAGTTTGCGCTCGATCTCTTCTGCGGTATAGGTCGAGGTTCCCTGGTCCCACATGGCAGAAAACAAACGGGCCAACCCTTCCTTGCCCTCGGGTTCTGTTTTCACACCCGAATCAACGACTGCCCGGACCGCCACTACCGGTGCTTTTGAATCCTGTTGAACGACCAGTGTCGTCCCTTCAATCTCATAGACCCGGGGCTCTGTGTTTGACTGCTGCCTGGAACGAGAACCGCTCTTTTCCTGGACTTCGACCGCCTGCACGCCACCATGGAACCATTCAAGCACCGCAGATTCAGTCGGTGCCTGATCCTGATCGGGAATCAGGACCGCAATCCTGGCAACGGACGGATCAAGGTAGTTTCGGGCAACCCGGTGCAAATCCGCAATCGTTACTGATTTCAAAGCCTGGATATATGCCGATCCATAATTCGGATCGCCAAAATGCTGGGCATAGCTGCCCAATGACCGCGCCACTCGTTGAAAGGTTTCCAGTGAATGGGAAAACCCCGCAATAATTCTCGTTCGCGCAGATTCAAGATGCTCCGGGTCAATTTCAGCGCGCGAAATCAATCTCGCCTGACGACCAAGTTCCGAAATTACCTTCTCGGCCCTGTCTGTACGGAACTGGGCACCCAACAGGAACATCCCGGGATCCAGTGGTGTGTAATTGTAAGCCGAGACATCTACGGCGATATTGGCGTCTTTCTTGAGACCCTTATAAAGATAAGAATTGACCCCATCCCCCAGTATGTCGCTCAGTAAATCCAGGGCTGCAGTATCCGAGTGATCCGCAGCAATTCCCGGAAATCCGATTTCGACGCGCGCCAGGTCGGCACGAAATTGAAAAACGTCGACAACGGGTTCCTGTGCTTCCGGTTCGCGGACCCGAGGGCGTTCCGGGAGCCTTTTCGCCGGAACCGATCCGTAACGCTCCTTGACAAGCTCCAGCATCCGCGCCCGGTCAAAATCACCGACCGCAACAAAAATCATGTTGTTGGGTACGTACCACTGGTTGTAAATTTCCAGCAGTGCATCCCGATCAATCTTGGCGACGGTCTCCGGGAAACCGATCACAGGCCGCTTGTACGGATGTTTTTGATAAGCCAGCTGCCCCAGTCGTTGCCATAATTCGCGGTCGGGACTATCCTTCCCCCGCCGTATCTCCTCTTGAACGACCTCCAGTTCGCGGCGCAGTTCCTCGGCATCCAGGAGCGAATTCAAAACGGCATCGGACAGGGCATCAAATCCCTTTTCCCAATACCGGCTCGACACAGCCAGGTGGTAAACCGTTTCGTCACTGCTGGTCCAAGCATTGACGTTTCCACCTGCACCTTCGATGATCCCCGCCATCTCGCCATTTGGATAACGCTTTGATCCCTTGAACAGCATGTGCTCGAATACGTGGGCAACGCCCGCGTAGGTTTCATCCTCATCTGCGGACCCGAACCGTACCCAGTTCTGCAATGCCACAACCGGTGCACTGTGGTCTTCGAACAGGACAACCAGCAATCCGTTGTCCAGGCGCACGGTGTCCGCTTCAGGGATTGGCGTTGATTCCGCCAAATTGGCGACGGCACTATGGCCATTTGTAATCATCAGGGCTCCTCCAAACAACACCGCCAGCGTTAGCCGGACGCTTGGTTTCTGCATCTCAATACTCCTGCCAGCCGGAAATTCACAGCTGCCAATAATTCTTTGGCAAAGATCAAACCTAAGCTTGACAGTGTACGCGGATCGACGTTTAGACTGCTATTCTTTCGCCCACCAGTCAGGCATCTTTACCGACACGTCCCCGCCAGTGGACACCGAAACGGTCGGTTGTATCGTGCGCGATGGAAACCTTTCGGCCGCATCCAGGAAGTCTGTCGTCGATTCAAATCTCGCAATGAATTCCAGGCTGGCAACGGTAGGAAACATCATCTCAATCTGACCGGCGTTGTGCAGTTCCAGCGCCCGCGACGGCTCCAGCCACCGTATTTCCTCGATTTCCGTCTCATGAGGTCTGATTGAGGCACCGGGATGGACTTCAAGGACAAAAAAATAGGTATCGAACCGAACTGGCAAGGGGTCAGGCGTCAGCCAGTTACACCAGTACCTCAGGTCGGGCAATGGGTTACCATTGTCCTCCATAGCCTGAAAGAAATCAGGCGAAGGCGCATTCTGGTCAGGAAACGGGGATGTCGGCGCATCACGCCCCAGTAATCCGGTTTCCTCGTATGTTTCGCGAATCGCACCCAGTAATACCGCACCCTGTTGTTCCGGTGACAGGCGGCCGGCGTCCAGCCAGTTGTCCACGGGTGAAAGCTTGTTGGCGAATTCGAAATCTACGGAATCAATCTTGCCACCCGGAAAGACGAAGTTCCCAGCTGCAAAATTTGACATTCCTGGACGCCGGAGCAGTAATACCTCGATCCCAGAGTCACTTGCGGGCCGGACGCATACGATTGTCGCAGCAAGTTTTGCAGGTACTGGAGGCTGATCCCAGCGAAACAGGTCAATTCGTTTTTCGAGACTCAAGTCGGATCCACTTTAACTAACTTGCGATCGATCGGGTTCACCCTATCATGTACATTCGGGCTGTACGCCAGCCCGCAAACCAGTTAAACCAAACGAACCCAACGTCTAACATTTCGCCGAGGCGAAATCCCGAATGTCGAGGTAGCACTGTGCAGACCATAACCAAAGCAACCGGCCATTTTCTTGAGGACTTCAACCCCGGCGATGTATTTCGCCACAAACGGGGCAAAACTGTGACCGAAGGCCTGTTCAACGACTTTACAGATTTTTCCTTTACAACAAATCCGCTCGCCAAGAACATCACATATGCAAGGATGTACGGGTATGAGGGCCTGGTCTGCCCGCCTGGGATGGTAATGAACGTTGTATTCAGCCAGACCGTCGAAGATATCAGTGAGAACGCGCGGGCCAACCTGGGTTACAAGGACATGTGTTTTGGTGTCCCGTTGTATATCGGCGACACGGTCGAAGTCGAGACCAGGATCCTGGAAGTCAAACCCAGCAGCAAGAACGACGACCGGGGCGTCGTCACCGTACAAAGCACTGGGCACAACCAGAACGGCGAGGTGGTGTTAACGTTTCAGCGGTCGGTACAAGTTTGGAAGCGGGACAGTTCGAACACCGTTGAGCATCGTAAACTGGATGATTTTGACCTGGTTGAATGCGAACCCCGGATACCGGGCTACGATGCCAGCAGGGACTACAGGTCCAAGGCCCACCTGACAACAGCTGACAGCTATTTTGAAGATTTCCAGCCCGGCACGGTTATTGAGCACAGCCGCGGCCGGGTTGTTACGGACGAACATGTCGCATTGACGGGCAAGCTGGACAACACCAGCCAGGTTCATTGCAACCAGTACCTGATTGATGCCAATCCAGGCAAGTACCTTGGAGGCCAGTTGCTGGTATACGGCGGACTGCCGTTCAATTACTGCCTGGGCCTGAGTTGCGCCGATGTTGGTGAAAACGCGCTCAGCGACATCCGCTACGCGTCGGGCAAGCACACCGCCCCGATTTTTGTCGGTGACACGGTCCTGTGTGCCACCGATATCGTTGCGACCAGTGATTACCCCGGCCGCGAGGACCTGGGTCACCTGTCAACGGTTTTGAAGGGCTACAAGATGGTTCGCAAGGACGACGACTGGGAGCGTGTCCAGATTTTTGAACTGGAACGTGAACTGGCAGTCAAACGCAAGAGCCATTACGGTTAGTCAGGCAACGAAGCTGCGATTTACGTGCTGCGTGATCGCAGCTTCCAGAAATAAGTGGGAGACCGTCCATCTTCCCCGTCATGGAGCCGGCGGAGCACCAGTTCGACTGGTCCTCCGATATGTACCTGTGCTTTCAGATCGTCGGTTCCCTGCAAATAAACCCGCCCACCCCCGTCCATATCTGCAATGATCATTGATGTAGG
>JBFJWU010000326.1:0-4332 GCA_041623475.1 bacterium
CGAAAACGCGCGACTGCAGGGCCACACCGTTTCGCTGGCCGGTTACATTGGCACGACCGCCAAATTGCGCGAACAAATCGCCAGTTTCGGCGAACGACAGTCAACGCGCATCGCCAATTTCCGCGAACGCATGTCCGGCAATCCACCGGCCCAGCAGGTGGATGACGCCTATGAACAACTGATCACCGACATGACCAGGGTGCGCAGCGATTTCCAGGCGGCGATCGACGATTACGAGCAGATCGACGTCCCCCCGGATTACGAGCCCGATGTCGATGCCCGGGACCTGGAGAACGCCGATCCTGGTGCCCTTGCCGATTATCGCCAGCGTGTCGAGCAGTTCCGCAAGGACCGGTCCGGCGCGTTACGCGACCGTACCGAACTGGCGTGGGACCGCCTGCGGGACCTGGAACACTGGACAATGCAGTTCAACAATGTCCGGCTGGAAATGATCCCGGCATTGAGTCCTGGCAAACGCCAGGCGATCCTGGGATGGGGTCCCCAGGGCAGAGCACAACTGAAACGCGAAATTCGCCACGTCAGCCTGTCAATCAGTTACTACCGGGTCGCGGCATCACGCCTGATGATCCAGTTCAAAGAAACGCTGCAGGCGCGGATGACGGCAATTTTCTGGATCCTGGGCCGGATCGCCCTGTTTGTGATTGTCTTTGGCATTGTCCGGCGCCGGACCGAAGCCGCGATCGAAAAACTGGGCACGCTGGCCAGCAACCGCAGGTCGACAAACCTGAAACAACGGCGTCGCCTGCAAAGCCTGCGTAAATTCGGACAGCGGTTTTTTACGCCGGCCCTGTACCTGGCCGGAGCGCTGGTGTTTCCGATCTGGGTCGGGATCCAGGATGGCACTGCAGTCGCGACCCTCTACCAACCGGTCATCTGGCTGGCCATCTACCTGCTGGTAATGGCCCTGTTGACCGAGGCCGTCCGCTGGGTCATCCAGTTGCGCGCCGGCAACCTGACAACCGCGATTGCACGCAAGCTGGAAACCACTGTGTCACGGATCGGTTTGTACGTCCTGACGGCCCTGGTGCTGACCACAATTGCCGAAGTCACCCTGGGCCGCGGCTACCTGTTTAACCTGTTCATGAACCTGGCGTGGCTGGGTGCGGCGATTGGATTCGCCCTGACGGTCCGCTACTGGCAGGACGATATCGCCGATGCGTACCTGGTCATCGCCCCCGAAGGCCAGTTGGCCAACGCGGTCCGCGCCTATCGCGAGGAATGGTACGGATTTGGCGTGGCCATCGCCGCGTTCGGAATCCTGGTGGCCTCATCTGTCGCATCGATTGGTCGCCGGATCATCCTCAGCTTTGAGCAGACCCAGAAACTGCTGGCGTTTGTGTTTCGCAAGCGCCTGGAATGGCGTAAACAAGACCAGGGCGGCGACCCGGCACCGACGCCGGAACTGCCGGACGAAATCCGGGCGATTTTGGGCGACCAGTATGACCCGATCCAGAATGATGCGGTCCTGGTCGACCATTTCCCGGAATTGGACACATTCAAGTCCGTATCGGAGTCCTGGTCCGAAGGTGAAGAAGCAGCGTCGTTCCTGGTCACGGGCGCCAGCGGCACGGGCAAATCGACCTGGATCCGACTGGCCCGGGCGCACCTGGAGTCTTCGGACATCCCGGTTGTTGAAGCGCCGATCCATTCGCGGCCAAAATCCGCGACGGAACTGTACCGTGCCCTGTGGTCCGCCATCGACCCGGACAATGTCGCTGACGAGCCGACAATGGCCGATACCGCGGTCGCACTGCGCAAGCACGCCAACCGCTATGCCATCGTTGTCGAAGACCTGCACCGACTGTTCCTGCGCGGACTGCCGGAAACCCTGAACCTGTTCCATTGTTTTGAGGAACTGATCGAGGAAACGACGCCGAATGTCCTCTGGCTGGCATCCATGCCACGGATTCCCTATGAGTACCTGGGGTGGACCCAGGGAGGCAATCACGGCGTGTTCCGACATCGGGTAAAGTTGCCCCAGTGGTCAGAATCGCGACTGGGCCAACTTGTCGACAAGCGACTGGACCAAACCGGCTGCCGCATCATCTACGACGATATCCAGGGCACGCCGCTGCGATCCAATGAAGAACGCGAAGCCGTCGCACGGGACTTCAGCCGCCTGCTGTGGGATCACGTCCTTGGTAACCCCCGGGTCGCCCTGCACTACTGGCGCCGGTCGCTGGCGCCCGACGGGGATTCGCGACTGCGCGTACGGATGTTTAACGGTCCCGATGTCGGGCAACTGGAATCCCTGGACGATACACAGCGATTCATCCTGGCATCGGTGGTCTGGAACGAGCAAATCGGGCTGTCCGACTGTGCCGATTCCCTGGGTATCCAGGTCTACCGCTGCCGCGAGAACTTTCGCCGCCTGCTGGAATCCGGTATCGTCTGGCTGACGCCGGATGGCGAGTTCACCGTGTCGCCACACTGGTGGCCGACCGTTATTCGTTACCTGCGCCGCAAGAACCTGATCGAGTAGGACACTGATGGAAAACCCCAATCCAAACGACATCAGTAACGTCATCGACGCGATCAACCTGGGTGGCCTGCTGACAGCGGCGATGATTATCGCGATAACGTGGGCGATCTCGCGAATTGTCCACAACACCCTGACCAACCTGGGCGAGCGGTTCGTTGACAAACGCCTGCTGCTGCAGCAGACGTCAACGCTGGTCCAGTTCGGGATTTACCTGGGCGGCATATCACTGGCGTTCTTTGCATCGTTCGACATATCCGAACAGACCTTTCTGGCCCTGACCGGCACACTGGCGGTTACCGTCGGGTTTGCGTTGAAGGACCTGGCGTCATCCGTCCTGGCCGGTGTCATCATCATTATTGACCGGCCGTTTCGGGTCGGCGACCGTGTGTCGTTCGAAGACACGTATGGTGAAATCACGTCAATCGGGCTGCGGTCCGTTCGCCTTGTGACTTTGGACGATAGCGTCGTCACGATCCCCAACAACAAATTCCTGAATGAGTCCGTGTCGTCCGGCAACTGGGGCGCGCTGGACATGCTGGTCCAGATCGACTTCCTGGTTGCCGCCGATACTGACATCGACCAGGCCCGCACAATTGTCGTCAACAGCCTGGTGGCATCGCGCTATGTGTACACCCAGAAACCCTGGACCGTGCTGGTCAACCAGCACGCAACCGACCACTACGTCGCGATCCGCCTGCGCGCCAAGGCGTATGTCGTTGATGTCAAATACGAAAAAGCATTCGAGAGCGACGTCAGCCAGCGGGTGCTTGAAGCATTCCAGAAACAGGGCATCCACGCCCCAACTTGACCAGCCGTCAATGATCGGTAGGAACGACCGGGTCGACGACGCCTGCTGCCGCGAATCCCGCCGCACGAATCCGGCAGGAATCACAGACACCACACGGCTGGCCCGTGTCCCCCGGATCATAGCAGCTGGATGTCAGTTGCCACGGCACGCCAAGGCGCTCGCCCATCTGGATAATCTCGGCCTTGGTCAGATCAACCAGCGGCGTATGGATTGTCCAGCCACCCGATTCAACGCCCGATTTTGTTCCCAGGTCGATCGCCGATTCCAGCGCATCAAAAAACGGGCGCCGGCAATCGGGATAGCCGCTGTAGTCAACGGCATTGGCACCGATTACCAGGTCACGGGCCTCGGCAATTTCGGCCGCAGCCGCCGCGAATGACAAAAACAACAGGTTCCGCGCTGGCACGTATGTCACGGGAATCCCGTCCGATTCCTGGTCAGGAACCGCAATTCGCTGGTCCGTCAGGGCACTGCCGCCCAGGTCACCCAGCGGCAAGTCAATGATCTGGTGTTCCTTGATCCCGAAATGGGCCGCCAGTCGGGAGGCCCGCTCCAGTTCGATCCCGTGGCGCTGGCCGTACCTGAAGCTCAGCGCCAGACAACGAAAGCCGCTGTCCAGGGCCCATTTGGCGCAGGTTGCGCTGTCCAGCCCGCCGCTGAGCAGTACGACCGCAGTCCTGGAATCGTTCACAGGTCCTGCCCTGTAATCGTCAGTTCCCACTGCCCGGGTTCGGCAACAGTCAATGCCGTAATCTTCCCGTCGGCTCCAAGGTGTTTGCCCAGGTGGGACAACATCGCCTTCGCCAACTGGCCCACGTCCGGCTCTGTCTCTGCGATCGGGCGATGGTCATACTGATCCATCAAGACCCGGCGCACGGACTGGTTCAGCGTGCGAAGTCGACCGATCGAACCCGCCCCCGGCGCGACCGCGAAACGAACAGTTACGGTCAAACTGGTGCCGCTGCCGGACGCATCAGCCCCCCAGGCGACAGCGATCTGCGTCCGGACGGACGCTTCCATC
>JBFJWU010000327.1:0-4319 GCA_041623475.1 bacterium
GCAGTTCCGCCAATGTCATCGTCCTCGACGAACCGACGGCCGCGATGGATGCCGAGGCCGAAGCCCGGATCTTTGACCAGTTCCGTGACATCACTCAGGACCAGATGGCGATCTTGATCTCGCACCGTTTTTCAACAGTCAGGATGGCCGACGACATCATCGTCCTGGACCAGGGACAGATCCGCGAGCAGGGCAACCACGAACAACTGATCGAACTGGACGGCCAGTATGCCCATCTTTTTCGACTGCAGGCCGCCGGCTACAGGTGACCGCCTGACTTGACCGATGTCAATGATCGAATCGGCCTGACTCACTAAGTTAATCGGAAGTCACTAACCTGCTGACAGACTGCTGCCGGCAGGATTTCTGCTTGCGGAGTGTGTAAGGTGTACGCAAACACGGAATTCAGGAAAAGCCGGCCAACGACCCGCCAGGTTGCGGCCGCCCAAGACACTTTGGACGTTCCTTCAGGTCAAACCCAAGAAGACATCGAGCAGAATTTTTCAGTCATGCTGGAAAATGCCTCGGATGCGGTACTGCTGGTCGACCATGACGGCCAGATCCGGGCCGACAATGCCCGGGCCCGTTCGCTGTTTGGTTACAAGCCCGGCCAACTGCCCGGCCAATCGGTCGACCAGCTGGTCCCGGCGCACGTTCGCGGCGGCCACCAGGCCCTGCGAAAGTCCTACATGGACACGCCATCGCCCCGGCCCATGGGTCAGGGCCGCGACTTGAACGGGGTCCGCGCCGACGGCAGCGAATTTCCGGCCGAAATCAGCCTGTCCAACCTGAACCTGGACGGTCGGTTGTTGATTCTGGTTTTTGTGTCGGATATTACAGAGCGGAAACGCGCCGAAGAAGCCGTCGTCCAGGCCGGCAAAATGGCTGCAATTGGTGAACTGGCCGGCAATATCGCCCACGAGGTCAACAATCCCATTGGTATTATCAGCGCCAAGGCTCGGTTGCTGATTTCAACTCTGGGCGATGAGCTGCCCGACAAAGCGCAATTGGAACTGGAAAAAATGATCGCCCAATGTGATCGCCTGGGCAAACTTACCCGCGGATTACTGGACTTCAGCCGTCCGTCTGTCAGCGAAATGTCCCCAATTGATATCCACGGGCCGCTGCGTACCGCGCTGGGTATGGTGTCAGACCGCCTGACCCGGCATCGCGTCGAGCTGCACGAGCGTTTGTTCGCCCAGGATCCGCTAGTCATGGGCAGCGAGAACGAACTGCAACAGGTCTTCCTGAACCTGCTGCTGAATGCCATCGATGCAATTCGCGGCGGCGGTCAATTGGCACTGTCATCCGACCTGGTCGGCGACGGCGATCAACCGGATCGCGTTGCCATTCGCATTCGCGACGACGGCCAGGGAATCCCGGCCGAACAGCTGGACAAGATCTTCGAGCCGTTTTTTACGACCAAACAGGACACCGGTACCGGACTGGGCCTGTCGATCTGCGCCGGACTGGTCCGCAGCCACGGCGGCACCCTGACCGTTGACAGCTGTGAGGGCGAATGGACCGAGTTCACGGTCACGGTGCCCCTGACCCAGCGTCGGGGACCCTGACATTGGCCGAGTTCCGAGTCCTCGTAGTTGATGACGAAGAAGGCATGCTCGAGGTCTGCAGCGATTCGTTGGAGCGCCTGGCCGGTGTCACGACAACGACGGCAACAAACCCCGCCCAGGCGCTGGAGCTGCTGAAATCAGCCCGATTTGACCTGTTGGTAACCGACATCCAGATGCCCGGCGCAACGGGCATTGAACTGTTGTCAGCTGGCCGCCAGCACGACCCCGAGCTGCCCGTCGTCATCATGACCGGCTTTCCATCGGTGGAAACCGCCGCCGAAGCGATTCGCCTGGGCGCCGTTGACTACATCACCAAGCCATTCAACCCCGACGACCTGATGCGAATCGCCCAGCGCCTGCTGGAAAACCGTCGTCTGCAGGCAGAAAACCAGTTGCTCAAGCGCCGCCTGTCCGGTCCCGAATCGATCCGGATGGTCGGCTCCAGCCCCGAACTGCGCCAGGTAATGGAAACCATTCAGCGCATCGCCCCGACCGATGTCGATGTCCTGCTGCACGGCGAAACCGGCACCGGCAAGGAACTGGTCGCACGGGCCATCCACGACCACAGCGAACGGGCACAGGCCAACTTTGTTCCCGTCAACTGCGGCGCGATCCCGGAGAACCTGCTGGAAAGCGAATTTTTCGGTTACGAAAAAGGCGCCTTTACCGGTGCCGACCGGCGTTCGATCGGCTTGCTGGAGTATGCCGACGGCGGAACCCTGTTTCTGGACGAAGTCATCGACTTGCCCCGTCAGATGCAGGTCAAGCTGCTGCGGGTGCTGCAGGAACGCCGAATCCGGCGCCTGGGTGGACGGGACGAGATCGCCGTTGATATCCGGGTCATTGCCGCCAGCGCCGTCGATCCCGCCGAAGCGGTCGCCAGCGGCCATTTTCGCGAGGACCTGTACTACCGGATCAACGTCGTCCGCATCCAGGTACCCCCTTTGCGCCAGCGCCGCAGTGACATTCCCGAACTCGCCGATTTGTTTCGCCAGCGGTACGCACAGGACATGGACAAGGACATTTCGGGGTTTGCGCCGGACGCACTGGGCCTGCTGCAGGCCTACGACTGGCCGGGCAACATTCGCCAATTGCAGAACGCTGTCCGGCGGGCCGTCGCGATGTGCGACGGTGACCGGATCCAGGCCACCGACCTGCCAGGCAACCTGTCGACACCGACCCTGCCAGCGGATCTGGATGCCAGTGATGATTTCCACGCCGCCCGCGATGCCTACGTGGCCCAGTTTGAAAAAGCCTTTGTCAGCAATCTGTTACGGCGTCACCACGGTGATGTCAAGGCCGCGGCACGAGCCGGCGGCATTCCCCGGGGCAGTTTTTACCGGATCCTGAAACGACTGGACATGGACCCCGACGAGTTTCGCACCACCTGAAAAGTGTCTCACCATTGGGACAGATGGTCAGAATGTGTCACATTTTGCGACACGATAGATTAATCCTTTTACATCAATATCTTAAATAAATCTACTGGAACATCATCGCCCTACTGTGTCTCATAAAAGGAACACGCGGGCCAGTTCACCGTCCCGGCTTTGGCAGCAAAATATTGAGCGAAATCAATGACTTACCGATTTGTCCCCAAAACTGGCACAGTAGTTGCATTATCCTGGGCGTGAACCACGGCGCACAGCGCCAAATGACCAATCGGAGCCCCATCATGCCCCAGCCTCGTAAACCCCTGGATTGCAATTACTGCCCCGGACAACAGACCTGCTTCCTGCGCAACAAGTTGTCCAATGACTCATTCCAGAAACTGGAGGCCGCCAGGCGGTCGTATTCGACGGCCAGGGGCGAACTGCTGTTCCGCGACGGGGACGGGGCATCCGGTGTCTGGATGATCTGCACCGGCAAAGTCAAACGCTACAAGATGACCGCGACCGGCAAGGCCCTGATCTCGGACGTCATGGGTCCCGGCAGCATCCTCGGGTGCCAGGAAACATTTGCCCGGATGGACCACAGTGATTTCGCAGAGATCCTGGAGGCCGGGATCGTCGCCCACATCCCGGCCAAAGACGTGCGTGACGTTACGACCAGCGACCCGACTGCAGCTGCCGAGTTCCTGGCCATGCTGGCGCGAAACCTGGTTGATCGCGAAACCGCCGCCATTGACCTGGCCTACGGAACGGCCCGCGAGCGCGTTATGGCCGTGCTGGAGGAATACCGCGACGACCACAGTGACGACCCGACCCAGATCCACCCGACGGTGCGCATGCGTCGCCAGGACCTGGCCGAACTGGCGGGCCTGACGGTCGAAACGACGGTACGGACACTAAAGGACCTGGAAAAGGACCGCCAGATCGAACTTCGTGGCCGGCTGATTGTACTCAGCAGGTGCCTGCGCGGTGAAACACCGCTGCGGGCGGTAGCCTGAGGGGCCTAGTCAAACTTCGAAAAGTCCGGGGCGCGTTTTTCCATAAACGCGCTCAGGGCCTCGATCGCCTCGGGCGATGACAGGCGCTCAACAAACAGGGCCCCCTCGTCAATGATCACCTGCTGCAACTTGTCCAGGTAATCCTTTTTCAGCAGCTTTTTGGTCAATCGCACCGCCGCCGGTGGCTGTGATGCCAGCTTGACCGCCCGGGCATAGGCGTGGTCCAGCGTCTCGGCATCATCACAGATCCCGGTAATCAACCCCGCATCCAGCGCCGTATCCGCATCAAACGGCTCGCCAAACAGGATCAACTCGGCCGCTCGCGCGTGCCCGATCATCTGCGGCAGCAGCAGCGTCGA
>JBFJWU010000328.1:0-4279 GCA_041623475.1 bacterium
GCGCAAACTGGTAACCGATATTGTCGTTATAGCCGACGGCGATGCCGACAATAATCGACAGCGTCAACGGATAGCGTAGATGGGCAATAATCGGCAATGCCGCCCGCCACATCAACAGGCAGAAGAAATACCACAGCAACCAGTAGGGCCTGTCCAGCTGGAGCCGAAACGGATGTTCAAACAACCAGGCATCCCAGGCCTGGTAAAGGATCTGAAACAGCAGCAACGGCAGAGCCACGTACGCCAGCAAGCGCCAGTACCGGTCGGCCGAGGCCTCGGCGCTGGACAGGTACCCCGAGATAATTGAAAAGATCGGGATAATGTAGCCGAGAAAGAGAATGACAATGGCCCTGGACCAGCCCCCAGACGGGTAGAAAACCTCGCAGACGTGTCCGACCACGACAGACACGATGACAACGAATTTTACGTTGTCCAGATAGGGATTACGGCCGCCGTCCCCGAACACCGGTCAGTAGCGGGACGCGGCGCCGGACCGGCGCTCAGTCATCAAGGTCTGTAACCGCACCCAGGCTACTGGAACTGACCAGCTTGCGATACTTCGCCAGGACACCGGTTCGATATCTTGGTTCGGGAGGTGTCCATTGGCTTCGCCGTTGTTCCAGCGTTGCATCATCGACATTTAGTTGCAGCTGGCGGTTGTTCGCATCAATCGTGATCGAATCACCCTCTTCAACCAGCGCAATCGCCCCACCGACAGCTGCCTCGGGTGCAACGTGCCCGACAACCATGCCGTAGGTACCACCGGAAAATCGACCATCGGTCAGCAGGCCAACCGAATCTCCCAATCCTTTACCAATGATTGCCGATGTCGGCGCCAGCATCTCGCGCATGCCAGGTCCGCCTTTGGGACCTTCATATCGAATAACGACGACATCGCCGGCCTGGATCTGGTCGGACAGGATCGCATCCAGGCAGTCCTCTTCGGACTCAAACACACGAGCCGGACCCGTGATGACCGGATTCTTGACGCCGGTGATCTTCGCAACCGCGCCTTCTTCGGCCAGGTTCCCCTTGAGGATAGCCAGGTGCCCCTGTTTGTAAACGGGATTGCTCCAGGGTCGAATGACATCCTGGTCGCTGGCCGGCTCGTCAGGGATGTCGGCAAGTACCTCGGCGACTGTCTGGCCGCTGATGGTCATGGCATCGCCGTGCAGGACCCCGTTGACCAGCAGGACCTTCATCACCTGCGGAATCCCACCAACCCGGTGCAGATCAACGGCGACATACTCACCAGACGGCTTCAGGTCGCACAGTACGGGTACCCGACCGCGGATCTCCTCGAAGTCGTCGATACTCAGCGGGACGCCGGCAGCCCGGCTGATCGCCAGCATATGGAGGACGGCATTGGTCGACCCACCCACGGCCATGATGACCGCAAGGGCATTTTCGAATGCCTTGCGGGTCAGGATTTCACTCGGCAGGCGCTGGGCGCGGACCGCGTCGACAAGCACTGTCGCGCTTGCAGCCGCACTGTCTGCTTTTTCCTGGTCCTCTGCAGACATCGTCGACGAATACGGCAGGCTCATTCCCATGGCTTCGAACGCCGAACTCATGGTATTTGCCGTATACATTCCGCCGCAGGATCCCGCGCCCGGGCAGGCGTTTCGCTCGACTTCAACCAGTTCCTCGTCCGTGATCCGGCCGGCACTGTACTCGCCAACCGCCTCGAATGCGCTGACGACCGTCAGGTCCTTGCCATTCAAATGCCCGGGCTTGATCGTTCCGCCATAGACGAATATCGCCGGAATATTCAGGCGGGCAATGGCAATCATGGCTCCGGGCATGTTCTTGTCACATCCACCGACGCACAGGACGCCATCCATTGACTGGCCATTGCAAACCGTTTCTATGGAATCGGCAATAACTTCCCGGGACACCAGGCTGTATTTCATTCCCTCGGTGCCCATCGAGATTCCGTCGCTGATGGTAATCGTCCCAAACTCCTGCGGCATTGCACCGGAATCCCGGAGCGCACCCATCGCCCGGTCAGCCAGGTCGCCCAGCCCGACGTTGCACGGGGTGATGTTGCTTGCACCATTGGCAACGCCGACAATTGGTTTGCTGAAATCCTGGTCGTCGAATCCGACGGCCCGCAGCATAGCTCGATTTGGCGTCCGTTGAACACCCTCGGTAACAACGCGACTACGCTTGTTGTCGCTCACGACTTATTCCTTTTGATGCTGGGTTTCGACTGGACACTCATTGTAAACTGGACAGACGCTTCGGGTCATTCGGCGGCCTGCAAACGGGCCGAAAATTCCGCCGCAACGGGGAAGAACTGTTTCAGGATGTCCAACACCTGCTGCGCTTCGCGGTCACTGTGGCTGACAATGCGGTTCGTCGCCATCCCCTGCATCAGGAAATAGAGGAACCGGCGACCCGCCTGCACCATCTCTGCTGCAGGTGCCATATCACCAAACAATTCCTCGGTGGTCGCTGAAAGTGTGCCGTCAAACCGATCCGCTGCATCAGCCAGCTTGTCCCGCAGTTCCTGGTCCGTCCGCGCTGCGGCTGTCAGGTCCAGCATTGCGTAAAACGAGGGACTGGTGAAATTCTTCCAAAGCAGGTCAATTGCCGCATCAAAACGTCCGGCCCCGGACGGCAGGCTGGCAAGTGTGTCACGAAACTCTGCCAGCCGAACAGCGGCAACGTGTTCTGCCGCGGCAACAAAGAGCTCGGCCCGGGACGGGAAATGGTGCAGCATTGCGCCCCGCGACACACCGGCCCGGGAAACGATTTCAATCGTTGTCGCACCGGCGTAACCAAGATCGTAGATTACATCGAGGGTCGCGTCCAGCAGGCGCTCGCGCATCTGGGCGCTCTTGCGCGCCTGCGCACCACCTGCCCTGGCTGATCCATCATCCTGTGCAGTTGCCATGATGATTACAGTTTAGCTGGTGGTCGTAATGTAATCGGGCTGCGATCACGCCGGGGAACAGTCCGGTGTAACGGTCAGGCCAACCCCCAGCGTCGGTCCTCGATCCTGGAGCGATCAAGGCCCTGGTTGGGAACCCGCTCGAGCCAGTTCCGGGCGAGGTCGACAGTGGTAAATTTTTTGATTGTCAAATCCAGGCTTAATAATTCATTTGTCAGGCGATCAACAACCATTTTTGCAATCGTACGGTGCGGTTCGACGATGGCAAGCCAACGGGCCCCGGCACCGACAGCGTCGTTGAACCAGTGATCCAGCAGCCATGCCTGCTCAGTACGACTGATGGTACCGATGTCTGCAAACTCTAGAAGTACGCCCTGAGACCGTGACTCACCGAGAACCTGGATGGTACGGGCAAATGCAGTCGTCAGTTCGGAACCCGCCAGGAAGCCGGAACCAATCAGGACAACAGCCCGAATACCTGAATCCCAGAGGACCTCAAAGTGACTGCCTGAGGCAATTTTCTGGCTGGGAAACCGATAGCCTGGAAGTCGATCCAGGGCGCCCGCCGATGGCTGAACTCCGCTGTCCATCAGTACGTCTGTATGGCCCCTGGGTCGGCACTGTAAGCAAAGGGGAAAATGGTGCACAGGCCGACATCACCAAACCGGTCAAATCGGCACCGATGTCGCGCACCAGCATTGATTTGTCGCCAATCCAGCGATAGCCACCTGCCGGCCTGATGCACCTGACCTCCCCACAAAAACTAAAACATCGTTATAGATACGAGTCTAACGGAAGGTCCAGTCACAAATCCATAATGAATTTGCGACAAAAATTGTCTGCTTTTCCTTACAATACGGGGCTGCGTGCGCGGCCTACTCGACGAATCCGTGTCGGAACGCATATTGGACTAGTTCACCAACCGATGAGACACCGATCTTTCTCATAATGCGATTCCGGTAAGTACTGACGGTACCGGTGCTCAGGTTGAGCTTGTCGCCGATCTCGGCCAGCTTCATGCCTTCGGCTGACAACAGGAAGACTTCGAATTCCCGGTCCGATAATCGATCGTGTGCGTCTCCGTCGATGTCGTCGTCAAGGTGCAATGCCAGTTCACGGGCGACTTTTTCCGTGATAAACTTTTCGCCGCGGGCAACCTTTTTGATGGCTTCAATGATCTCGTCGACCGGCCCCCCCTTGGTCAGGTATCCCGATGCTCCGGATTTCAAGGCACGAACTGCAAATTGTTCTTCGGAATGCATCGTCATGATTAAAACCGGTAACTCCGAACGGACCGACTTGACCTGTTTCAGGACTTCCAGTCCGGATTGATCGGGTAACGACAGATCCAGGACCAGGACATCCCAACTGGCGCCACGCGCC
>JBFJWU010000329.1:0-4254 GCA_041623475.1 bacterium
GTGTGACGATAACAGCTGCCGCCTCGAAATAGACTGCGACGGCGCCTCCGTGCCCGCGAAACTCGGGGGGAAACACACCAGGCACCAGTGTGGCGATGATGCTGTATCCCCATGCCACCAGCGTCCCCAGGCCAATCAGTGTGAACATGTTCAGGTTCATCGTCCTGACAGAACGGACAAAGCGAACAATAAAAGGCCAACCACCCCACAGAACAACCGGCGTCGCCAGGGCAAGCTGCGCCCACGTCATTTGACGGATCGACAACAACTGTTCAAGCGGTCGCCCGGGAATCATTTCGCCCATGGCCAGCACAAACACTGGCAGCGTCAGTGCCGCGCTGATCCAGAATCGGCGACGCATATCATCCAGCTCTGCATTGTCGCCATCGTCAACGATCGTTCTTGGTTCCAGTGCCATCCCACATATGGGGCAGTCGCCGGGCTCGTCCCGGATGATCTCTGGATGCATCGGGCACGTGTATTCAACCCGGGTTGACTGCTGCTGTGTTTCAGGCTCCAGCGCCATGCCGCATTTGGGGCAATCCCCCGGTTGATCCTGGCGAACCTCGGGATCCATCGGGCATACATACGCTGACGCATCGATGTCGGGATCCTCGCCAACTGCGCCTGGATCCAGATATCGGTCCGGATCATCAGCGAACTTGTCTGCGCAGCCCTGGTGGCAGAAATAATAGGTTTCGCCGTCGCGTTCTACCGTCGGCTTGCCAGCCTCGGCTCGGGTATCCACCTTCATGCCGCATACCGGGTCGGTGGCAGTCTGGCCGGCCTGGTTTCCGGCGCCTGGTTTGTTTGATTCAGTCATGATTGCCTCCCGTGGTCAATATAGCTGGATACGCGCGACAAATTCGTGGGCCCCGGACTGCAGATCAATCGCCGTTCATCTGGTTGCGTCCGCCGTCCAGCATGTCATCACCTGGCTGCGGCCCCACCTGGACGATGAACCGGGTACTCAGGGGCTGGCCCTGGACATTGGCATTGACTTGCGCTGAAAATATCCTGTTCATTCAATACGCCAGCGAAGATTTGAATTGCCCTCCTGCTACGGTTACCTGCCCGGACACACTTTTACCGGGCAAACTGGCAATCCAGGTCGCAGCTGCTATGAGCGTATGAAACTTACAGGGCGTCACTTGCTGAATCCTTTTTCTGTCGGGTCAACTCTATCTTTTTCCAGAACAGGTAAATTACGGGCAGCACAAGCAGGGTCAGGACCTGGGTCGTCACCAGGCCGCCGACCATTGGTGCTGCGATACGCTTCATCACGTCGGCACCGGTTCCGCTGCTCCACAGGATCGGCAACAGACCGGCAATGGTCGAAACGTCGGTCATCAGAACCGGTCGCAGGCGCTGCAACGCGCCAGACCTGACCGCATCCGCCAACCCGGCGTCATCCAGCAATGCTCCGTCATGCAGTCGTTCCAGCGCTTCCCGGACCGACTGATCCAGGTAATGGACCATGATCACCCCGGTCTCGGCGGCAACCCCGACCATTGCGATCATCCCCACCGCGACAGCCACGCTCAGGTCATAACCGGCCAGCGCCAGGTAGATAAATGACCCCAGCGTCGCAAACGGCAGGCTTAGCAGGATCATCAACACCCGTGGAACGTCGCCGAAATTGAGGTATAGCAGCAGGGCCACCAGCAAGATGGTCAGAGGAACCAGGATCCACAGCCGCTCGGCAGCTGCCTGCATGTACTCAAACTGCCCGCTCCAGACCAGTGCATAACCTGGTGGTAGCGCAATATTCTGCTCGACCTGTTGTCGGGCATCGGCGACGTAGCCGCCGATATCCCGGTCACTGACGTCGACAAATACCCAGCCAGTCCGCGACCCGTTTTCATTGCGAATGGCGGGCGCACCGTCGGATATTTTAATTACTGCGAGCTCGCCGATCGGCACCTGCGCGCCTGTTGGCGTGCCCACGAGCACACGTTCGAGCGCGCCGATGTCGGTTCGGAAATCGCGGTTGTAACGGACATTAATCGGGAACCGGGCCGGTCCTTCGACCGTCGTATCAATATTCATTCCCCCGATCGCCGATTCGATGGTCATTTCCACCTGTTCCACGTTCAGGCCGTACCGCGCCGCCTGCCTGCGATTGACGTGAAAATCGAGGAACGTCCCCCCGGCAACCCGTTCGGCATAGACGCTGCGTGTTCCGTCGATACCGGACAGCACCGCCTCCAGCTCCTGCCCGATTTTTTCGATCCGTTTCAGGTCAGGTCCCAGTATCTTGATCCCGACCGGCGTGCGGAAACCGGTACTCAGCATGTCGATCCTGCCCTTGATCGGCATCGTCCACGCGTTGGTCACGCCAGGGAACTGCAACCGCCCGTCCATTTCATCGATCAATTTTTCCCAGTTCATGCCACGGCGCCACTCGGACCGGGGTTTCAACACGACTGTCGTTTCCCACATGCTCAGCGGTGCGGGGTCGGTCGGTGTATTCGCCCGGCCGACTTTGCCAAAGACGGACTTGACCTCGGGGGTCTGTTTGATCAGTCGATCCTGTTCCTGCATCAACTTGCGGGCTTCGGTGATCGACACGCCGGGAAGCGTCGTCGGCATATACAGGATCGAGCCCTCATTGAGCGGCGGCATGAACTCGCTGCCCAGGCTGTTGTACAGCGGCAGCGTTGCGACAATACCCATTGCGGCCAGCACCAACGTCGTTTTCCGCCGGCGCAGTACGACATCCAGCAACGGTTGATATCCTGCCGTCAACACCCGGTTAACGGGAATGTCGTCCTGGGGCCGAATCCGGCCACGAATCAGCAGAACCAGTACAGACGGCAAAACCGTGATTGCCAGGATCGCCGCCCAGCCCATGGCAAATGTCTTGGTCCACGCCAATGGCCTGAACAGGCGACCGGATTGCGCCTCTAACGCGAAAACGGGCATGAAAGAAACGGTAATGATGACCAGCGAGAAAAACAATGGTCGGCCAACCTCGCGGGCAGCGGCCATAATCGCCTGGCGCCGTGGCATGTCAGGCCGGTTTTCCCGCCATTTGTGGGCATTTTCGACCATGACGATTGCAGCATCGACCATGGCGCCCATCGCAATCGCAATCCCGCCCAGGCTCATGATGTTGGAACTGAGGCCCATGTGGTACATCGTGATAATCGACAGCAGTACGGCGATGGGCAGCGTGATAATCGCTGCCAGCGCACTGGGCAGGTGCCACAGGAACAGGGCGCAGATCAGGGCGACAATCAGCAATTCCTCTGCGAGTTTCTGCTTCAGGGTTGCGATCGACTCCTTGATCAGTTCGGACCGGTCGTACGCAATTTCCAGCCGGACCCCGTCGGGTAACGACCCGCGCACCGTATCAATCCGTTGCTTGACCCGCTCAATGACATCCAGCACGTTTTCGCCAAACCGGACTACGACGATGCCGCCGACCACTTCGCCATCACCGTTCCAGTCTGCGGCCCCCCTGCGCATTTCCGGTCCGATGACGACTTCGCCCAGTTGGCCGATTGTGATTGGCGCACCGTCAACGACATTGACAACGGCATTCTCCAGATCGGTCGCGGAGGTAACATAACCGCGACCGCGAACCATGTATTCGCGGCCGCTGGCTTCAATGACACGGCCGCCGACGTCATTGTTGGCCTGCTTCAAAGCCGCTACAACCGCTGGTACCGAAGTCCTGTGCGCCAACAGTTTCACCGGGTCCAGGGTGACCTGGTACTGTTTGACAAAACCACCAACCGTGGCCACCTCGGCAACCCCGGGCACGGACTCCAGCCAGTAGCGCAGCGTCCAATCCTGGAACGAGCGGATCTCCTGCAGCGTCTGCTGTCCACTGTCATCGACAAGCACATACTGGAACCCCCACCCGACACCCGTGGCATCCGGACCCAGCGTTGGAACCACTCCGTCGGGCAGTTGGCCCTGTACCTTGGACATATACTCCAGGACACGACTGCGAGCCCAGTAGATATCAGTTCCGTCCTCAAACAAGGCATAAACAAAGCTCAATCCAAAAAAGGAAATACCGCGGACGGTCTTGACCTGCGGTGCAGCCACCAGCGATGACACGATTGGATACGTCACCTGGTCCTCAACCAGGTCAGGGCTGCGGCCCTTCCATTCGCTGAAGATGATGACCTGGGTATCCGACAGGTCCGGGATCGCATCCAGCGGGATATTGCGGATGGCCAGCCAGCCCCAGACACAGACCAGCGCCACGGCAAGTCCGACCAGCCCGCGATTGCGGTCCGA
>JBFJWU010000330.1:0-4254 GCA_041623475.1 bacterium
AGTCGTTCGCTGAGGTCCATCAGCGTATCAACGCACTCGTTGACCATGTCCTGGACGACATTCTTCGCGGGGCGTCGGTGGTTCATCTGGCCGACGACCTGGCCAACCGGTGTACCCAGCAATGTGGCGTTTTCAGCGCCACCGGTCTGGGCGTGGCGGTGGATGCGCTGTGTGGCTGTCGCCGTTGCCATCCATTGCAGTGGCATTGGCAACGTTCCCGGCGAAGTTGCCTTTTCCCCGTCCCAGGCTTCGGTATAGGGCGTGATCAGTTGGCGTGCCGGTTTGCCACTGATACAGCGGCTGCGACGCGTCTGGGTAGAGTCTGCTTCAATCAACTTGTCGACGAGGGCCGGAACTCCGTCCGCCTCGCTGACGGTCAACCAGATCGATCCTGTCCAGACGCCCTGGCAACCCAGCGCCAGTGCCGCGGCCATCTGTTTGCCGCCGCCGACACCGCCGGCAGCGAGCACCGGTGTCGGTGCACATGCCTCCACGCACTGTGGCCACAGGACCATGCTTGTGATTTCGCCTGTATGGCCGCCAGCTTCGTAACCCGACGCGATAATAATATCGACACCCGCTTCCTTTTGTTTGAGCGCCTGTGCCGGCGTGCCGACGAGTGCAGCAACCATGACATCGTGTTTGTGGGCTGTTTCAATTACATCGGCCGGGGGAGTGCCAAGTGCGTTTGCGATCAGTTTGATCGGGTGCTTCAGGGCGACCTCGACGTGGGAACGTCCGGCCGACGTGGACCAGCCAATGAGACTTTCTGTTTCTTCGACGCTGTCCGGAAGATCCGGTACACCGTGCTCGTCCAGCAGGTTTTCCAGCCATTCCTTGGTTTCCGAAGGAATCATGTTGTCCAGGGTGTCTTTGTCCAACTGCCCCTGGTCGCGACCGACATACTTGGCAGGAATGACGGTGTCAACACCATAGGGTTTACCGTCGACATTTTCGTCGATCCAGTTCAGCTCGACTTCCAGTTCCTCGGGACTGTAAGCAACAGCCCCCAGGACACCCAGTCCGCCAGCTTTGCTGACAGCAGCAACGACATCGCGGCAGTGGCTGAACGCAAAAATCGGGAATTCGATTCCCAGTTTGTCACACAGATCAGTTCTCATCGTTTCTCCTCCTGCAATTCGGACCCCTCTCGGGACCTTAGAACGTGTTCTAATTTAGTATAACACTCGTTACACTGAGTGCAAATGACAGGGATCCGGCAAGGCGAGGCCTTGTACAGGTTGATTGCCTAATTTTCGATGATTGATGCGACCTTGGCGGCCAGCGTATCCATGCTGTCGGGCTTGCAGATATAACCGTCAGCATTCGAATCAGCGGCCAGTGCCCGCAGTTCCGATTCAGGTTTTGCTGAGTAAAGGTAGATCCTGGTTCGCGCACCGAGCGCGCTGCGTTTCAGCCTGGCGACGGCTTCGGAACCGTCTTTGGAGCGGATTTCAACGTCCATCAGGACGAGGTCCGGGGCAAACGAATTCAATAGATCGCCGATTTCAGGCTCCTCGGCCATTCGCACGTTGTATCCGTACTTTTCCAGGGCCAGGCGGGTCCAGTTGCGGCTGATGTGACTGTCGTCGACGATCAGTACTTTCTTGTCGTTATCGTTCAATTGGTGCTCCCGTAATGCCGTTATTCTAGTGGTGCGTCCCGGCGACCTGCAATCCGAGGGTTCTGTTGCCGAAAGATTGGGGCCTGATAAAATAGAACACGTTCTATTTTTGTGACGGGTAATTCCTGCCCGGTCCAAACAGGTGACAAGGATCACGACGAATGGCAATCCCGGACAATATCCAGGCGATCGACCTGATGATGAATATCCCCGGCGAAGACAACAGCCAATGGTACGAGTTTATGAAGCCATTGTTGCTGGACAGTCAAAGTCGCGAACAGTTCAAAATGCCGGCCCAGTACATGTTCAAGGATATCCCTGATTCCCCGGACGTTAAGGATTACATCGGTTATACGATCGCCCAGATGGACCTGTATGGCGTCGAGAAAGCGATGCTGGGCATACGTGGTGAAAACGAGCGCAATTTGAAAGCGATCCAGGAACACCCGGACCGGTTTTTTGCGTCGGTCGAGGCAAATCCAAACAACGGAATGGCTGAAGTTCGCAAGATCGAGCGACTGGTCAGTGAATACGGTGTCAAGGCCGTCACCGGTTTTCCGTCAGGTCTGTGTCCGCAAGTACCCATCAATGACAAGCGCTGGTACCCGATTTACGCCAAATGCGTCGAACTGGATCTGCCAATATGCGTCTGCGCTGGCGTCCCGGGGCCTCGTCTGCCAATGTACCCCCAGAAAGTCGAGCATATCGACGAGGTGTGCTGGTTTTTCCCGGAGTTGAAATTCGTGATGCGCCACGGCGCCGAGCCCTGGGAAGCACTGGCCGTCAAATTGATGTTGAAATATCCCAATCTGTATTACATGACAAGCGCATTCGCCCCGAAGCACTATCCCAGGGCAATTGTTGATTACGCCAATACCAGGGGAAGCGACAAGATCATGTACGCCGGGTACTTCCCGATGGGATTGTCGTTGGAGCGGATCTTTACGGATATGCCGAACGTACCGTTCAAGGACGAGGTCTGGCCCAAGTTCCTGCGTGAGAATGCCATCCGTGTGTTCCAATTGTAACGATCGGCCCATCGACACGACATGGTGAAACAGGTTCTATGTCGGTCGGTCGTTCGTCCTTGTGTCTTCCAGCAGCAGGCCGTTGCCATCAGGTGTTTCTGAGGCCACCAGGCTTACACTTATGGCAAGAATTAATTATTGATAACAACTACTTAATGAGTCACTGTACACGTTTGAAGCAGTTTTTTGGGGCCCTTCCGCTAGTTGTCCAGGGCCTGCCTGATACAGGTCAAATGCGTCATTGGACAACGAAAGTGAAACGTGTTTCAATATGGCCAGAGAGGTGGTGAATGACCGAAGCTGCGGACATCCCCGAACCAATGGAAGAACGCACGCGACAGATTCTTGAGGTCGCGATTGAGCTCGCCGAAGAAGGCGGGTTCGAAACCGTCCGGATGCGCGACGTTGCCGCACAGGCAGGCGTGGCGCTGGGCACGTTTTACAAGCGCTTTCGCAGCAAGGAAGATCTGCTGGTCGCAGCGCTTGAGTTGGAAATGGGCGAGATGGAAGCCCGTATTTCACGGCGGCCGAGCGAGGGTGGGTCGACCTACGACAGGATTACGGAGTATTTCCAGACGGCCACCCGCCGGTTTTGTGCCAAGCCCAATCTTGCGCGGGCGGTTTTGAAAGCGGTTGCGTCGGGCGATCCAGACCTGGCGGAAAAGGTAACCCGCTTCCATGGCCGGACCACGGAACTGATCCAGGCCGCCATTACAGGTGGTGGCCGAAAACCTGAAGAACGTGAAATTGTGATTTCAGAAGTTCTGCAACATGTCTGGTTTTCCGCATTGGTGGGCTGGTCAGGCGGGTTGCATGAGGTTGACGGAGTTGTCGACGCGGTTCGCGATGCCGCGTGCCTTATTTTGGATGAGCCGCTGGAGCGGCTCGAAAACTAGTCAGTGCAGCCAGGAGGCAAATCATGAGCAGTGAACGATGGCCATTCACCCACAACCCCAAAGGTTGGTACAACGTCTGCTTTTCCCACGATCTTGAGGTTGGCGATGTAAAGCCGCTGCACGTGTTTGAAAAGGATCTTGTTCTGTTTCGGACTGAATCCGGAGAGGCACGATTGCTGGACGCATTCTGCCCCCACCTGGGCGCGCACCTGGGTCACGGCGGCAAAGTCGAGGGGGACGAACTGAAGTGTCCATTCCACGCCTGGAAATTCGACGGATCGGGGCAATGCACGGACATTCCTTATTCCGACAAGATTCCTCCAAAGGCAAAGATCCACGCGTGGGACGTTATCGAACGAAACGGGATGGTCTTTGCATGGTGTAACGAGGAGGGCGGGGGACCGGAATGGGATATTCCCGAGTTTCCCGAGCACGACGATCCTGACTGGACAGAGTATGAACGGCGAAACTGGACGATCAAAACCCACAACATTGAAATGGCTGAGAACGCGGTAGACACGGCTCATTTCCGTTATCTCCATGGACTGCGCAATCATCCGGACAGCCAGGCCGAGGTCAACGGCCACATTATGCGTGTCTATTCTGATGCTGGAATGACAACGCCGCAGGGAAATGTCGAGGGCAGTATCGAATCCCTGTCCTATGGATTTGGCCTTAGTGTTATCCGCTTTACCGGTATTGTTGA
>JBFJWU010000331.1:0-4242 GCA_041623475.1 bacterium
CCCTGTACGGACCGGAAACCTGGTACCAGCAGGTGATCGACCGATCGTCACCGGCACCGTGGGAGCCGTGGTTCAAGTACATGGCCGAATTGCAGGCCCAGCGCTGGCCGGCGGTCCTGGCAGCGGTCCTGTTTGCGGCTGGCCTGACCACCGTGGCGATCTGGCAACTGCCGGTCCTGCAGGCGTTTGTGATGGGCATCGGCCTGGTGTTCAGTGTCGCCCTGTTGACGTCGTATTACTGGTGCATCCTGGTTTTTGCGCCGCTCAAAGGCGGACGGATTGTCGCAGCAGCGGTTGCCGCACTCAACGTGCCGTTACTGATCCTGGACCAGCAGTCCGGGACCGTATTTGAACGGATCTACGGGTTGATGTCCTGGTTATTGCTGGTCTTGCTGGTGGCGTGGGTGCTGCCGGACATCCGGCGGGCGGTGGTCAGGTGGCGGGGCAACGAGACGGGCGAAGCTACCGGATAGCAGGATCGCTTATCCCGCGCCCAGGGTCTTGGCGATCCGGGTCAGTTTGGCCAGTGTCTGTTTCAGTTCCTTGACGGAACCGGCATCAAACTGGATGCGGATGGTGTCGTCGCCCGCGGGTCTGGCGTTGGCCGGGGTGTCGGTTGCAGTCAGGGCCCCCAGGGCTTCCTCTACCCAGTCGTTGCCAGCCGGATTCGCCAGTCGCGCGGCCAGCCTGCGGGCCTCGGCCTTGTTGCGTGGCGCGGCCGCCAGCAGCTCGGCCAGTTCGCCACGGATCGATTCGTCAGCATCCAAAATGACTTCGATCTGGGCAATCGACAGGGTCCCGTCGCGAAACCTGGCGACAATATCGGCAGGCAGGTCAAAGACCCGCAGGTAACGATGGAGGGTTGTCAGCCCGATGTCAAAATTGCGGGCCATTTCGCGGATCGATGCGAAATGTTCGTCTTCATAAACGGCCCGGAAGAAGGCGGCCTTTTCGTACGGTGACCAGTCCTCGCGTAATTCGTTCTCCTGCATGATCGCGCCAAGGGCCAGGGTGTCGTCCAGTGCCTCGACACGTGCCGGGACTGTTCCAAAAGCCTCGGGGTCTTTGCTGGCCAATTGTTTGATGGCCCGGTAACGACGTTCACCACAGATAATCTGATATTGCCCGAAGCGTTCCGGGTCCGGGTGCGGCCGGACGAGGATCGGATGGATCAGGCCTCGTTCCTTGATGCTGCGTGCCAGCGGTCGCAGGTCACGGGCGTTGACGTTGACGCGGACGTTAAAGGGATTGGGTTCCAGGGCATCCAGGGGAATCTGGACAATGCCGGCTGGTCGTCGCTTTTTGGATGCCATAGGGGGTCAGCTTACCAGACCATCATGTGTTCCGCTGGCCCAGGCGGAACGGTGCCAGATCAGGCGATCCGGGCGCTCAGGTCAGTAAAGTCCGCAATGCCAGCGCCGTCCAGAAAGATGATTGCCGGGCCGCCCGTCTGGACCAGGTAGCTGCTTCCGGCAGGAACTGCGTCGACAGGACGTGCGTTCGGGGCATCGGCCGAATCCAGCAGTCGGTCACTGGCCAATGCGACGGCCTGGTGGATGTCGGCATGGCTTTGATCGCCAAGAACAACAACCGTGGCCCGGCCATCGCGCATGCCGGCACGGACTTCGGCGGCGACCGATCGCAGGCGTGGCTGCACAATCACCTGCCTCCAGATCCGATATCCGGCAGCTTCAATCGTCTGTACGGTCTGGTCAATCGCCGGTTGCCCGGCACCCGCTGCAATCAGGACGATACCGGGACGGTGACCGTCAGCGGCCATTCTTGGTGCTGCGTTCGGCCAGCCACTCGGCCATTGGCTCCCAGACCAGTTCCCGTGCGTGGGACCCGGCTACCAGACCGATATGGCCCAGCGGGACCCGCAGGCCGCTGATATCGTCGGTCGGGATCTCCTCGACCGCGGCGGCAACAGAATCAATCGGTGCAACGTCATCCGCAGTGCCGATGACCACCAGGATGTTGGCCGTGATCCGGTTCAGGTCGATGGATTCGTCGCCCATCATCAGGGCACCCTGGCGCAGCTTGTCGTCGCGAACGAAGTCCTCGACAAACTGGCGAAAAGCCGCACCCGGGTAGGGAATGAACTGGTCGACCCAGCTGGACATGGCCTCGTAGCCCTCCACCCAGTCGCGGTCCCAGTAATTGCGGACCAGGTCAATGCGTCGCGTGATCAGCTTGTGCGGGGCCATCAGCTTAAAGCCGTTGCGAGTCATCGCTGGCGGGACGTTGCCCATAATTTTGAACATCAGTTGCGTCGTCGGCAGTTTGCTCAGCTTGGCCAGGATGTTCATGGGGTACATTTTGGAAAAGTTCAACGGTGAGCCCAGCGTGATCAGGTTGCGTACCCTGGATTCGTCGCCGGTCAGGGCACAGTAGGTATAGCTCATGATTCCACCCATAGACCAGCCCACCAGGCTGACCGCAGGCGCACCGGTTCGTTCCAGCACCTTCTGGATCGCCGCCGGAATGAAGTCAGTCACGTAGTCATCGACGCGAATCGTTTCGTCGTCGTCATCCGGGACCCCGTAATCCAGCAGGTACGTGTCGAATCCCTGTTTGCACAGGAAGCCGGCCATGCTGTTTCCCGGGCGCAAGTCAAAAATGATCGGTTTGACCATCAAGGGGGGAATTATGATCACCGGAATATCGTGCTGAATGGGCGAGTGAGGCAACTCATATCGCATCAGGGTGCTGACTTCCCACATCCAGACGATCTCGCTGGGCGTGCTGACATTGGGACGCAGCGGGCCCAGGGCGACGCGCTCAAACGCGTTCAGCAGGCGCAGGATGTTTTTGGGCGCGCGCGGTTTTGGGCGACGTGGTTCAGCCATGGTGGACATGCTATCAGGGAAAACCGACAGTCCTGACCCGGATCGGGCGTTTTTGGATCTGGTTGACTAGACTGGCTGCTATGAATTCTCAATCAACAGGCAGCCCGGGGTTTGCGGGCATCGTTGCAGTTGTCCCAAAGGTCCGGATCGAAACCATATCTGATGCCGGCTTGACGCCGGAATCGGCATTCATCCTCAGCCGCATCGAAGGTCGGGCCGAAATCGGCATGGTTGCCGCGGTCACGGGCCTGCCCGCAGACAGCCTGGTGGCGTCGTTGACCCTGCTGGAACGGCTGGGGCACGTCGAGCTGGAGCGAGCGGCAGTACCGGGACGACCCACGCCGACACCGGGCCCGGCCAGACGGGTTGCCGGGGACATCGCTGGTGCGCCAGCCGATGCCAAGCCGGACGGCATCCAGCGAATCCTGCCTGCCGGCGACCTGCGCTCGGCCCTGGACCTGAACCTGTCGGCCCGGGCCGGATTTGTACTGGCGCGCCTGGACGGACCGATGGATCCTGAAGAACTGCTGGCCGCGACGGCACTGCCTGCGGACGAACTAAGGCAGACATTGAAGGAACTGGCGTCATTCGGGTTGGTCCGGTTGATTCGCGAGGATCAGCAGGACACAGAAGGTTCGGCAAAGGCCGTCGCCGCTCCGCGGAGAAAATCGTTTGTGCGTCCGGTCGCTGATCTGTTTGGCGACGATGCATTTGCCGGCAGCGCCGCAATTGAGCCGGTCGAATGGCTGCACCACCTGACGGTTCTTGGTCGTGAACGCAGCAACGACACAATTATCCTCGAGTTCGCTGATCATCAAGTCTGGGCGGTTGGCTTCAAGGACGGATATCCGATGGCCTACCGAACCAACCGGTCCGAGGAATCCTGGCGGGTCGGTTACCTGCTGCAGCAGATGGCGGGACTGAATGATGCAGACCTGGAGGACGCGCTGGCCGAACAAGCGCAGTCGGGTGATCGCCTGGGCGAGGTGCTGATCCGGCGCGGCGTATTGTCAGAGCAGGAACTGCGATCGGCATTGACGATGCAGGCGCGCTGGATCCTGCGGGAACTGTTGCTGCTGGGGCCGCCGGTTCGGGCAGGGTTGCGTCCCGGCTGGGCGTGGGTCGGGGATGATCCCAAACGGTTCAATGTCGGCGAATGGATGTTGAAATGTGCTCGCCGAAAAGTGTCGGCGATGCGCGATCGTGGCTGGGCCCGTGCCATCACCGACCGGCGCTGGTCGAACCTGCCGCCGACGGCGCTGCAGATGGAGCGAGCGGCGTTAACCCAGCGGGAAAAAGACGAATACGACCGTTTCTTCCCGTCGGCTGGCGTCGAGATCAATGATTCACCGACCGACGAGCAGTTGATTCTGGTCGCGTGCGGCCTGCTGGA
>JBFJWU010000332.1:0-4232 GCA_041623475.1 bacterium
CGACATCTTTCAGGATGCTTATCGATTGAACCGGCTTCCCGGTATCCTCGACCGCCTGGACAGTCCACGGGATCCAATCCAGGCACCACCGTTCCTGACCGAAGTCGGTGTCCGAATCCGGTCTGTAAAGGCCTCGGTCCTGCTGCCGAGCCGCAGCTTTGGCGGCGACCCGGTCCGCGAACGATCGCGTCTGTTGGAACGGGATGTCCTGCACGAGCGCCCCACAATCGTTTTGGATGACCGAAAGGACAATGTGTTCTTTGTCTGGCCCACTGAAATAGAAGCACGCCTGGATTGGGAATGGATCTTTTGACCGGCAGGTGAACCGGCCCTGGCGTTGGTGTTGCTACCAGCGGGCGTTCTGTTCCTCGGCCCAGCCGACCTGGCCGTCAATTTCCAAAACCTGTCCATCCTGGCGCAGCGTCCCGGAAAAACGGCCAAATAATTGCAAAAGCCGGGCTTTGAGAATGCCCAGGTTGATGCCTTCCGTTACACGTGCAATTGGCTCAAATTGCAGGTTAACGCTGTCGCCGTCCACGGATTTGATCAACCAGGTTTTCAGTGGGTCCGTCTGATCGTATTCAAATCGAACCGACTCGGGGATTTTAAAGGCCGACGTGCCGACCATGAATCCGTTTTCAGTCATTCCGGTACCGTCGGTCCAGATTCCACCCAGGTTGAAACCTGCCGGAGTGCCATCTGTGGCTCTGCCGGAAAACGTCGCCCAGTTCCATCGCGATTCATACGGCCATACTCCACGGCCAAAATCATGTACGGCAAACGACTCTCCCTCGGGAAAGTCGATCTTGTCGTTTCCGACTGTTACAGCACCGTGGGCGGCAAGCGCCATCTGCTTGGACGTGAACTGAAACCGTTTTTCGCTCCAGGGAATCACGACGTTAATTGACTCCTGATCCGCAGGCGAATTGACAACCAGATCCGCCTGCTGGCCAAGTTTCGCAAATCCGGGCCAACGCACCCCGATGCCGACATGGCCGCCCCCGTACTCAAAATGAATCGCGGAATTCCCCCAGGTCATTGCGGCATCCGCACGCACGGTATTTCCCAGGGACAATCCCGTTGCCAGGGGGCGTTTGATCTCGTCACGGATAATTCGTCCGGATTCCAGGTCCAGCAAGCACGATGCTGCAAAACCAAGGTAGTCGACGTCAACGATAAAGACGGTATAAAGGTGGGTGGGCCCGATAATACCCCAATAGTTCCACCGTTTTTTACGTCCCGAGTTATAGGGGATATGGCAATGGTGTAATGGTTGACGCGACCATCCACGGGCGTCGGGGTTCAGTCGGCCGCGCGCGTTTGCCAGGGATACTGTGCTGGTGAGTTCGGTTTCCAGTTTCAAGTCCTCGGTGGTTGAGTCGTTATTGTAGAAACTGCTCGGCATCATTGCATCCGTTGTCGGACTGTGCTTGCGGGTCGCTGTTAGTACGCTTACACTGATGATGACCTGCCGAGCCAGCGCATCCAGCGCGGGCTCTCCGATGAAAACAAATGGAATGAGCGACGAAGACACACTGTACTACCGCGATATGGATATCGCGGAACCCGTCCTGAAGGGAATTCTGGACGCCGGTTACGAATCACCCATGCCGATCCAGGCTAAATCCCTGCCAATTACGCTGGCTGGCGGCAACGTCACCGGCCAGGCGCAGACGGGGTCTGGAAAGACCGCAGCATTCCTGATCGCTGCGTTACACAGGCTGGTCACCCACGATCCTCCTGACGGCCGGCGTGAACAGGACCCCCGGGTACTGGTCCTGGCCCCTACGCGAGAGCTGGTTCGCCAGATTGCCGATGAAGCAGAAAAGCTTGCCAAACATACAGACTGCAAGGTGCACGCAGTGTTCGGTGGTGTTGACTACGACGAACAGCGGCAGCAATTCGGCAAAGGGGTCGATGTCCTGATCGGGACTCCCGGCCGTTTGATCGATTATTACAAGCAAAAGATCTACTCGCTGAACCTGCTGGAAATTATTATTGTTGACGAATGCGACCGTATGTTTGATATGGGATTCATCGATGATGTCCGTTGGATGATCCGGCGAATGCCAGCAATGGAAGATCGGCAAAACTTGTTGTTCAGCGCGACCATGGATCCACGGGTCCGGGAATTGGCCTGGGAAGACATGGACCATCCCCAGATCGTCGCGGTTGACGACATCAATGTTCCTCCTGAAGAGGTCGACCAGAAGGTCTATCACGTTGGCAAGGACGAAAAGGACAGCTTCCTGATCGGTCTTCTGCGCAAGGAGATGGCGGCCGAGGAATCCCCCAGGGTCCTGATTTTTGTGAACTGGCGCAACGCCTGTGTGCGCGTGTCCGACTTGCTACTGGCCAACGGTATTCAGTCAATGGCGTTGTCCGGAGCGCTGACGCAGAAACAGCGGTTCAAGGCATTGAATGCCTTCAAAGAAGAAACACCGCCTGTTATCGTGGCCACGGATGTGGCCAGTCGTGGCCTGGACATTGACAATGTCACACACGTTATCAATTACGACCTGCCGGACAATCCCAAGGACTACGTCCACCGGGTGGGCCGCACGGCGCGCGCTGGCGCAACCGGGATCGCGATTACCATGGCCAGCGAAGATACGGTCGAAAACCTTCCGAAAATTGAAGAAACGGTGGGCAAGAAGATCGATGTTGAATGGGCCGAAGACGACATGTTCGTTGACATCGTCAAGCCCAAGCCCCGCCCGCGCAGTAAATCGGGCAAGCCAGGTGGCCGTGGTGGAAATCGGCGCGGCGGACCTGGTGGCGGCGATCGGCGACGCAGTGGCGGCCGCGGACGTCGGAACTAGTTAACCGTAATCTGGAGGTGCCAATGGAAGTCCAGGTGGAAAATACGATTGACGCCGACGTTGGCGCTGTTTGGGATGTGCTGTCAGACATCCGATCCTGGCCACAATGGAATCCTGTTGTGACCCGGATCAAGGCAAAAGCAAAGGCCGGGGCCCGGGCCATTGTTTCGCTCAAGGTGGGTCCCGGGCCGGCTTTGACAATTCCGGTCAAACTGCATCGATTCGACTCTGGCGAGATCAGCTGGAAAGGTGCAGTACCTGGTGTGTTTTCCGGTTACCATTACTTTCGACTAGAGAAAGCTGGTGATCAGCAGACGCGTTTCACGCACGGTGAACGTTTTGGCGGGCTGTTACCAAAGCTTACCTGGAACCGAATGGAAGCGATGCTGACACCGGCCTACGGTGAGGTCAACAAGGCACTCAAGCAGCGAGTCGAGGGCAGCTAGCCCCGGCCCTGAAACGCTGACGGCAGCTGGCTAGCGGCAATCAGGTTTTACTGAGGGTCAGCCGCTTGCGGAATCGCTGGCCAAAGAGGCCCGTATCGACGACTCCTGGGCGATCATACTTGCGGCAATAACGGGTGCACCCATTACGGGTACAAACAACAACCAGCGAGCCATTGGTCCAATGACCGAGCCGGCAAATCGGCTGCCCAGCAGGAACAATCCAAGCCGCATCATGGCCAGGTCGGCCGCCAGAAATGCGACGATCGGATCAGACGCGATCTTGCGCGCCATGAAATACCCGAACGTATGACCATACGAGACAATGATTCCAGTCAAAAGTATTGAATCGACGATCGTCGCGAGGGCCAGGATAACCCAAAGAATTGCCCGATATCCGGGGATCTCCGGCGGGTTTGTCGGTACCGGTTCGGGCATCCGCACATGGTAGCATGCACGCCATGAGCGAAGTCAGTTACACACTGGTCCTGGAAGGAATTATTCCCGAGGCCGATTTCGACCGGGTTCGATCGTTTCTGGTGCGAATCATGCCTGAAGAATCGATCCACGACACCCTGGCGGAAAACTTTCCCGCTCAGTTGCCCGGGCAGTTCGATTTCCAGCGGGCCAGCGAGTGGATGGACGCTTTGCGGCGGGCGGGAATTCGCAGTCGCGTCGATGTCATCGCCGGTCCAGTCGCCGATGAGCTGACTGGCAGTTCAACGTTCGTGGGCGACCGCGATTACAACGACTGGTTGGGGCCATTCCGGTTGTGGGCGGACACGATTGTTGACCCGGCCGGTACTTATGCCTGGTCTGTCGGGCAATCCCATTGGCTGGGGATCGTCTTTGGGCTGTTTGTAATGGCGGTGGCGGGCCTGCTGACATATCCCGGTGAACTGGCGTTCTGGTCCGGATTGACGGGAATGGACGTTCAGCCGCGAGGCGTATTCGGTGCGACCCTTTC
>JBFJWU010000333.1:0-4221 GCA_041623475.1 bacterium
AGGAAAGTTGACATCGTCGATGTATTAGTGGAGTCAGCGAGTCGTTGTTGGATGGCCTCGCCGGCCGGGCCTTCTTTCTTGCTGTGCGGCAAGAAAGAAGCAAAGAAACGCGCCCCGGTCCGGTCTTGTCCCGTCCGCCTAAAGCGGACGGGATCCCCTCGCCTGCGGCGCAAAAAATTGGGGTCGAAATGAACTTCCTCACTACGTTCGGTCAAACAGGCATTTCGCCCTTTCTCCAATTTTTCACGCCTTGTCTCGGCAAGATCCAGATGGGGGAGAGATTTCGATAAACTTTCTTATTCTTCCTCTGTGCTCTCTGTGTCCTCTGTGGTGTGAATTCTTGTTCTTCTTTCTTCCCCTCTGTGCCTCTGTGGCTAAAATCCCCGCTATGTCCGGATCTGGAAGCCTCGGGTGAACTGGTCTTGTTCGGTTTCGGGCTTTGTCAATTCCCGGGCCAGCCAGGGGATGTCGGGGACATCGCGTTCTCGAAGGCTGACCGTCTTGACCGAGTCATAGGTGCCGAGGACCAGGTCCCAGATGGGGCTGGTGACGCCGTGGTTCCTGTTGGGTTTGCAATAGTGATGGTACAGGTGGTTGCGTGCGGCCCAGCGGGCATAGGCTGTTTTTGGCCCGTTGACGTGGATTGATTTGTGCAGGCCTTCGTACGTGGCCCAACCCGCTGCCACCGCCAGTGTCAATCCGGCAGCTACGGCGGGGCCGCCAAGCCACCAGCCGAGGCCGCCGACGATAGCCAGGACCGGCATGGCCCCGCGGATTTTGAGCGGCAACGGTGAAAAGTACGACACATCCTTGTGGTGGGCGATATGTTCCCGCGAGATCAGGGTTTTGCCTTTGGGCAGGTGCCCCAGCCAGTAGTGAATGACGTACTCAAGGAATGTCCAGGCAAACAGTCCGGCTGCCAGTGACATCAGGAATTGCAGGATCATCACAGTCCTCCGTCTACCAGGGCAGGATTTCGCCGCTGGAATGCCAGAATGTTCCGGTATTCGTGAGTTTCAGTTCGTCGACCCGCTGGACCAGGCGTTCCGCCGCCTGTTCCGGGGTGATGTCCCCCATGCCGCCGACCATATCCGTCTGGACAAACCCGGGATGATAGATTCCGACCGCAATGCCGCGGCTTTCCAGATCCTTGGCCAGGGAAACCCCGGCCATGTTCAAGGCAACCTTGGACATTCGGTAGCCGTATCTCGACCCCGAGCTATTGTCATCGATTGAGCCCATTCGGCTGGTCATCAGGGCGATGCGTCCGCCCGCTGCCATATTTGGCAGGACCGCTTCGACAACCCGCAACGGGCCCAGGCTGTTGACCTCAAACTGCTGGCGAATGGAGTCGTAATCCAGGCTGTTCAATGTTTCCTGGCGCAGGATCCCGGCATTGCACCAGAGAATGTCAACACGGTGCCCGTCAACCGCGTTGGATAAGACACCGACTACCTCATCCTGTCCGACATCAATGCCCTCGATGACGGTCGCCCCGGTCGTGTCCAGGTCTGACGAGCTGGTCCGGCAAGCCGCCAGTACGTTTGCGCCGCGGTCAAGGTATTCGCGGACCAGGCGCAGGCCGATGCCACGATTGGCCCCCGTGATCAGGACGGTGTCGGTCATTAAGTGTCTCCTTGTCTGACGATCTCAAATGTCTTCAAAGTCACCATGGCGGCCAGCGCCATCGGCAAACCGGGTCGCACCCGCCAGCGTTTCGCCACTGTTAATGGTCTCCATGCCCAGTTCAAATTCGCGGGCCAGCGCGTCATCCAGGGGCAGATTCCACTGTTCGTACAGGCTGCGTCGATCACCGCGCAGGCAGGTCTGGGGAAACCGGGCGATCTCGGCCGCCAGATCCTCGGCTGCAGCCCGCGCCCGTCCGGCAGGAACAACCCGGTTCGCCAGTCCGATTGCAAGGGCTTCCTGTGCGTCGACCGGTCGCCCGGTCAAGACCATGTCCAGGGCACGGGACTGTCCAATCAAGCGTGCCAGGCGGATTGTTCCGCCGTCGATCAGGGGGACACCCCAGCGGCGACAGAACACCCCGAATGTCGCGGTTTCTTCGACGACCCGCAAATCGCACCAGATTGCCAGTTCCAGGCCTCCGGCAACGGCGTGTCCGGAAACAGCAGCGATAACCGGTTTCGACAGCATCATCCTGGATGGCCCCATGGGTCCGTCACCGTCTGGTGCTGTCCGCGGTCCGGTACCAGTCGTAATTGATTTCAGGTCGGCACCGGCGCAGAACGTCCCGCCTTCGCCCCACAAAACGCCAACCGCTGCATTGTCATCGGCTTCAAAGGCCCGAAACGCGTCAGCGAGGGCCGCGGCGGTTGGACCATCGACTGCGTTGCGGACGTGGGGCCGGGCCAGGATGATTGTCATGACCGGGCCGGATTTGTGGATGCGAATCGACATACGGGCATGTTACCCGGCGAACGTTTTCCTCGTAATCGCCTGTCAGGCGTGATACTATCTCGAACCACCATGCGCGTTGCCCTTGTCAATAACCTGTACGTCGATCAGCTCGGCTATTACTATATTTCCGCTGCCCTCAAGGCAGCTGGCCACGATGTCAGGTTCTTTTTGACCGATCACAAATTGCTTGACGAGCTTCAGCTGTTTGCGCCCAGGCTTGTCGGGATGACCGCTGTGACTGGCAATCATATCTGGGCTGCAAACCTGGCGGGCCAGGTTCGTTCCAGGTTGCCCGGGTGCCGGACAATACTGGGCGGGCCTCACGCGACATACCATCCAAAAATCGTCGAAAATGACGGGCTGGATTTTGTCTGTCGCGGCGAAGGGGAGGGCCCGATTGTCGAACTGTGCAACCGGCTTGAACGACACGATGACTGCGGGTCCATACCCGGCATCGCAACCGTTGTTGATGGCTGTTTCAAGGACAACGGCTTTGCACCCTATAACGAAGACCTTGATTCGATTCCGTTTCCAGATCGGTCACTGATCGATCGATTCCCCATGATGAAACGTAACCTTTTTCCCTATATGTTGTCGTCCCGTGGGTGTCCGTTTCGCTGTACCTTCTGTTATGCGCCGACGCTGAAAGAGCTGACCCGCGACAAAGGGAAGTTCGTTCGGTTCAGGTCCGTTGATAACGTCATTGCCGAGGGACAGCAGTTGGCCCGGCAATTGAAAGTCAGCGGCGTTGAGTTTGCGGATGACATTTTTGGAATGCACCGTGGCTGGCTGCGCGAGTTCGCTGCAAGATGGCCTGTGGAAGTGGGCTTGCCGTTCCTGTGCCAACTGCGCGCGGATCTTCTGGATCAGGAAATGGTGGACTTGTTGTCTGTCGCCGGTTGCCGGGGGGTTGCATTTGGTGTTGAGTCGGGAAGTGACCGCGTCCGAAACGACATTCTGCAAAAGGACGTCAGCCGGGACCAGATTGTAATGGCCGCATCGGCGCTCAGATCCGCAGGAATCAAGGTTACGACCTTCAACGTGCTTGGTTCGCCAACGGAAACATTTGCCGACGCGTTGGAAACCTTGCGTCTGAACCAGGAGATTCGTCCGGATTATGCCTGGGCATCGCTGATGCAGCCGTATCCAGAGACCAGGCTGTACGAAATCGCAATCGCAGAGGGCGCATTCCAGGCCGAAGACCTGGACCGCGTCCGGCAGTCATACTTCCAGGAACTGGAGATGCGGATTCCCCACCGACAGGAAATCCAGAATCTGCAAAAAGTTTTCCACCTGGCTGTTAAGTTCCCGAGGCTGGAGCGACTCTTTCTCTGGCTGTCACGCACAAACCGCACTGGCATGCTGTACCTGATGTTTCTCGGGTCGCACGCCTGGTACGTGTTGTTCGTCAAAAAAATGCCACCTGGCTTTGCCTTGCATATGCTTGTCAATGCCAAGGAGCTTTGGCGACGGCACAAGTCCAGTCTGTACCGCCGGGAACTGCCTAATCCGGCAGATGGACCATCACTGCAACAGCAGGTAGAGTCAGGGGCGATTGGCTAAGGGATCAGGCCGCCTTTGCCGCAGAGCGACCCGCGGACTGCTGGTAGACATAATCCGATGGGCGAACCTGCCGGGTGCGGGCCCAGTATTCAAACGTGAACCCGGGCCAAAGCGTCGTGTTCTTGCCGCTTTCAGTCTGGTACCAGCTTTGGCAGCCCGATTGCCAGACCGTGTCGCCAAGGCGCTCCTGGATCCGTTTGTTGTATTGGTCGTGCACATCCTGGCGGACATCCATCC
>JBFJWU010000334.1:0-4214 GCA_041623475.1 bacterium
CATCCAGTGTAAACAAAACGGGATTCCCGACCAGGTGCATGGCCCGAAATACTAGTGGTGTTTGAGGGTGGTCACGGGCGACCTGCGACTTGACACCTGTCGGCAGCCCACAGCCCGAAACCGCCCTGCCAGGAGAGCCACCGGGTCCCGGCAGCCAGTTATTCGCCGACCGTCAAAAGCACCTGGACCGGAATCCCCGACAATTTTTCCCGGCCACCCAGGCCATCGATTTCAATGACAAAACTGGCGCCGACGATGTCGGCGCCGACCTGTGCAGCAAGGTCAACCGTCGCCGATGCGGTGCCACCGGTGGCCAGCAGGTCGTCGACAATCAGCGCAGTGGATCCTGTGGGGATCGCGTCTTTGTGGATTTCCAGTTCATCCATCCCATATTCCAGTTCATACTCGACAGTGATCGTCTGCGCGGGCAATTTCCCTTTTTTGCGCACCAGGACCAGCCCGGCCCCCAGAGTGTATGCCATTGCACTGCCAAGAATAAATCCCCGGGCATCGATGCCAACAATAAAATCCGGGGGATTGTCCCGCCAGGGGGCGGCCAGCCGATCGACCGCTTCCCGCAGGCCTTCGGGGTCCTGGAACAACGTTGTAATGTCATAGAACAGAATCCCCGGCTTGGGGAAATCAGGTATCGTGCGGATTTTTGCCAGCAAATCGGAATGTCCGGTCACGATCCCGCCTGTTCGTTCAGACGTTGCCATCGCGGCCTGCGCGTCGAGACACTGATTCCAAGGACCATTACGATGCATCCAATCCAGATCCATTGGACCAGCGGGTTCAGGTGGAATCGAAACACGCCTTTTCCTTCTTCGGCAACTTCGCTGAGAAAGATCAGATACAGGTCAGCTGTCAGGCGTGACCAGATGGCGACCTCGGTACTGTTTTCGTTTTTGGATCCCTGGTACTGGCGACGCTCCGGCCACATCGTCTGACCCTTGCCAGCCGAATCCGTGACATCAAAGATTGCCATCTGGCTGGTGTAGTTCAGCCGGCTTCGACTTTCAATGGCTTCCAGGCCCAGTTCATAGCCGGCAAACTCAACCGATTCCCCGGGAGACATGACAACCTGCTTCTGCAGTGCAAAGAAGTTGCCTGTGATGCCGATGAATACAAGCAATACGCCAACGTGCACGATGTAGCCGCCATAGCGCCGTCGATTCCGATCGACCAGGTTTGCCACAGCGACTGGCCAGGATTCCTGTTTGCTGCGGTGCCGTGCCCGCGCCCCGCGCCATATTTCACTGACAATAGTCGATGCCGCAATCACGACCAGGACATACGTAAAAACAGCGAACGGTTCGCGAATTCCGCTCAGCAGCACGGCGATGCCGGCAAGCAACCCGTGACCAATGGACGGCAGGATGTGTTTGCGTACGTTCGTACGTGTTATCGCGCCCCACGACACGACCGGCCCAACAGACAGCAGCAACAGTAAAGCCAATCCCAGGGGCGCATTGATCCGATTAAAAAACGGTGCCCCGATTGTGATCTTCTGACCAGTCGCCGCCTCGTTCAGGATCGGAAAAACGGTTCCCCAGAACGTGGCGAACATCAGGCCGACCAGGACCAGATTGTTCAGCAGGAACGCGCCCTCGCGACTGACCGGGCTTTTGATCCGTGGCGTAGTCCGCAGGTCATCCATCCGCCACAACAGCAATCCCAGCCCCAGCGCGAGCATGACCACCAGGAAACCAAGGAACAACGGCCCGACAGTTCCATTGGCAAACGCATGAACGCTGGATACGACACCACTGCGGGTGATAAATGTTCCGAAAATCGTCAGCCAGAACGTTGTCATGATCAGGACCAGATTCCAGATCCGCAGCATGCCCCGTTTCTCCTGAATCATGACGGAATGCAGGAATGCCGTCCCTGTAAACCAGGGCATCAGCGCGCTGTTCTCAACCGGATCCCAACCCCAATAGCCGCCCCAGCCCAGTTCGACGTAGGCCCAGTTGGCGCCCAGGATATTGCCCAGGGTCAGGAACGTCCAGGCAATCAGCGTCCAGCGCCGGGTCGTCCGGGTCCACGCCGAATCCAGGCGTCCCGTAACCAGCGCCGCCACCGCGAACGCAAACGGGATCGTAAAACCGGTAAATCCCAGATACAGCGTTGGTGGATGGATGACCATTGCGGGGTTTTGCAGCAACGGGTTAAGCCCCAGGCCGTCCCTCGGGACAAATGGCATGCCCCCCTGGGCTGCTTCAAATGGTTTGAACGGATTTGTGGTGAGCAGGATGACGCCAACAAAGAACAGCAACACAAGCCCCAGGGTTCCCGCAACAACCGGCAGCAGGTCACGGTCGGTGTCCCGGTGCCGGACCATGGCGACGGCACCAAAAATACCCACCATCCACGCCCACAGCAGCATACTGCCATCCAGGCTGCCCCAGAAGGCACTGAACTTGTAAAACGTCGGCATCGCCCGCTGGCTGTTGTAGGCAACATATTGCAGGTCAAACCGGTCCAGCAGGAAGGCGGCAACGAGCCCGGCACTGCAGAGCGTCAGGACAACAGCATCAGCAAGAATGGCCCGCCGCGCGACTTCCCCCAGTCGCTGGTCGTTGCGAAAACCACCCAGGAAACCGGCGATGACTGCCACCAGGCTGAAGACAACAGCGACTCCAAGGCCAAACGTACCGGCGTGGAACGGATTCATTTGGCCACGCCGTGGTTTTTCAGTCGCGACACCCGCCATGCCTGAATTGCCCCGTAAAGCACTAACAGGACTGCAAAACTGCCGTAGGCCGCCGTCACATACCCCCAGCGGTCAGGTGGTGTCGCGGCCGCTGCTGCAGTCATCAGGAAGCTCATGATGCAACCAGTACGTTGTCTTCGCGCTCGCGCAGACGCGACCGCAACGCCGCCAGCCCCAGGCCAAGTACGGTCAAGCCGACAAACATTAACAACAATGGCAAGCGCATGGCCGGGTCCAGGCCGCCACCGACATCGCCCTGCCGCATGACAACCGGAAAGGGATGGAGACTGCGCCACCACAGCACCGACATATGAATAACCGGCACGTCCGCAAAGGCGAAAATCCCCAGCGCCGCGCACGCCCTGGCGGTCCAGCCATCATTGCCGCGTCCAATCCGGATCAGGTGATAGGCCGCAACCAGTGCCCACAGGATAAATGTGGTCGTCAAGCGAGGTTCCCAGACCCACCACGTACCCCAGATCGGCTTGGCCCAGATCGGACCGGTGACCAGGACACCGGTCAGCATCAGGAATCCGACACTGGCCAGGCCGTGTCCGGCGCGGTCCCAGAACATGTCCCGTGAAATGAAATAGCCGATCCCGGCAATGGCAACCCCGCCAAACAGGATGAATGACACCCACGCCAGGGGGACGTGCAGGTAAAAGATTTTCTGCGGTGGGCCCTGAAGGGCTTCGACAGGTGCCTGGGCGACGGCATACAGCGCCCATACCAACAAAGGCACCGACACCGGTGCAAACCAGACTACGCCACGGTGCCATATTCCCTGCAGAACAGACGTCAAAACGATTATTCCCTGATCAATTGTGGAACGGTCCAGAGGCCCATCAAGGCATACAGGATACCGAAAAACAGGGTCAGCAACAGCCATCGACCGTCACCAGGGGATGCGTGTTCGATGACAATGTTCCGGGACAACTGGACACAGCTGACAATAATCGGTGTCGCCAGTGGAAACAGCAGCAAAACCCCCAGGAAACCGCCCAGTTGCGCCCCGGCGGCAATCTGTCGAACTGTAACGATAAGGGCGCTCAGGCCAATCGAAAAACTGGCCGTGACAACAGCCAATGCGCCCGCGTCATCCACCAGGTCAACGTGAAACAACAGCCCGGCGGTAATCCATGCCGTGGCAGCAACAACCGCGGTCAAAATGGCGCCAACGGCCAGCCATTCAAAGAACAACCTGTCAGCCTTGCCGGCGATGATATATATCCAGGTTGACTTTTGCACGGATTCATCACGCAGAACCTCATCAACCAGCCAGATCGCCGTAAACAGCGTCGTAATCCAGACCGCCGCGATCCCGGCGGTTGCGTGCTGTTCCGACTTGGGATCCAGGGCCAGGTATATGACCGCCTGCGCTACCGGGATGAACACCAGGACCCCGGCGATCGCCGCGAGCCGCGCACGGATCTGGAGAATGACCCTCACGATGCCAGGGTGTCCGAAAAATCAATTGTCGTGGATACACCCAGATGGC
>JBFJWU010000335.1:0-4214 GCA_041623475.1 bacterium
CAAATGGTACTCCGGCCAGTGTGCCCTGGGAATGGCCGATGAATCCCAGGTTTTCGTCGGATAGGCGAATCGAGCCAGACAGGCCGCTTGCTGAGGTCGGTATTTCGACCATCGATACAATTCGGGCGATGCTGAACATGTCGATCGATGCCTGCGTTTCCAAGTTAAGCGCCGCAATCAGGTTTTCGGGGTTCACCAACAGCAGGTTTTCGTTGTATCCAGGCGACGGATTGCGCAGGCCGTGGATCGGAAAGTCGACGGATACGGTAGCGATGCCTCGTGCCGCCATGCTGCAGGCGGTACCGTCTCGAACAAATGAGTATCGATCGCCCCCGGCACCGTGCATATAGAGCGTCGTCGGCAGACCGTCAGCGGGCGCTGTGCTCGACGGCACACTGACAACCAGTTGGATCGCCTCGTCCCCCTGGATGACGGGCTTGCCTGTGCTCGGTTGGCGGAGGATCCGACCGGATCCTGGGGCGAAATAGGGTGCCGATCCTGTCATGAAGGTGGGGATCGAAGCGGTCAACTCGAACAACGAATATGCCGCGCTTTCAAACGATCGACACGGCGTGCTGTGTGTGGAACGCGTAACCTGACCGGGTGGGTTCTGTGGACGCCCGTAAACGGCTGTCCGCGCCTGTCTTAACAGGCCGACCGGGTCGGAAGTCCGAAAAACAGTCGCCCGGCCGATGTCGGTGATTTCCAGATCCCGACCAGCGAGGGCTTCAATCAGCAGGTCAAACCGAGCGCCCGGTTCCGACTGCGGACGGGAAAGGATTCTTTGCAATGTCCCGGACGGCGGCCCGACCAGATCTCGCCGGGCCACGGCGGCATACCACGTCGACGGCCGCAGTGGAAAACCCGGTACTGGCAGGGCGACCAACGTCTGACCTGGATGAAACGAATCCCGTTGCGGTCGAAAATACGACTCGACCGGCGTCAGTTGGCCATATTCGCCAGAATCCGGATCAACATTTACCAGCAGGATCGAACTGTCCCACGACAAAGTTGCAGCCGTTGCTGGCAGCCTGGCCGGATCAATCGACGTCTCGAAAAAAAAGATGCCGCCATTGGGCGAAAATCCTGCCAGTTGGTCTTCAAGTTCTGGCAGGTATACCTGCAGAAGATAATGATGATCCCGGGCAGGCAACTGCCTGGTGTCGATCAGCCCGGAATCCGTGATCCTCAGTTGCGACGGCCATGGAATCGCATAGAATTCACCAGACCGGTAGCGATCCGGGCTGAAGCCCGATTGTGGAGATACCGGTCCGGGGTCGGCGCAGCCCCCAAGAACGAAACTGATTGCGGCGACAGCGATGACGTGCAACCAGCGTCCGGGGTGGTTCGTTGCCGCGCTGCCAAAGCGCAGACGACACCGCGAGTCGAAAAAAGTCAGATGCATGTCTACACTGTAGCCAGCCCGGTCAATTCCGTCCGGGCACAACAGCCACCAGCGGTTTGTACTGCCAGTCGGGTTCGTCAGGTGAGTACGTAAGGCCCATTCGAGTGAGTTGCAATTGTGGACAAGAAAATCCTGAAGTTGCAGAAGACCGTGCAAAAGGCCATGAAAAAGGCCGAATACTCCAAAGCGCTGGATGCGTACCAGCAACTGGTGCGACTGGAACCTGAGAATCTTCGCAATTGGGTCAATGCCGGGGACCTGTTTCGCCGTGTCGGCCAAATCGACAAAGCGGTTGGCGCGTACGGACACGCGGCGGCCCGGTATGCGGTCAAAGGGGAGTTGGTCAAGGCTATTTCGCTGAATAAAATGATTCTGGAGCTGGACCCTGATCACGAACAGACCCAGAAAGCCCTGGCCGTGCTCTACAGCCGATCACGCAAGGCGGATCGATCAACCGTCCGGCAAACCGGATCATCGAAAAGTCGGAAAGGCGTAGCAGCAGCAGGAAACGATAAGCCGGCGCTGAAGCCCATCGCAGTCGATTTCGCTGACAACGCTGACAAATCTGTTGCGGGTAAATCCAATGACCAGTCTGCGCCGCAATCGGATTGGGACGATTTCCTGGGCGGCGACAGCCCCCCGGCAGACGGCCCGGTCGTCGAAACCGTCCCGGTCGACGACGACGACCCCGAGGTCGTTCCCCTGGAAGATCATGAGGTCGAGGAGTTACAGGACTGGATTCGTCCCAAGCCAGTCTGGGACGAAGCGGACGCGCACCTGGAAGGTGCTTCTGACGGCAGCAATCTGGACGAAATGGTCAATGACTTGCCTCACATTCCGATCTTTTCCGACTTGTCGCCCGAGGAGTTCCAGCAGGTTATCGGACATATCCATTTGCTGCGGATCGGCGAAGGAGAAGCGGTTGTTGAAGAGGGCGAGTCCGGCGACTCGTTTTTTGTCATTGCATCAGGCACAGCCGATGTTGAAAAACGGGACCCACTGGGCAAGCCCGTGCTGCTTGCAGAACTGGAAGCGGGAGGATTTTTTGGCGAGTTTGCGTTTCTGACCGGGACGCCGCGAACGGCTTCAGTAATTGCAACCGAAGCGGTCGAGGTACTCGAGTTTACACGGGATGCACTGCAGTCGTTGATTGATTCCCATCCGTCGATCCAGATTGTCTTGGAGCAATTTTACGATATGAGGCTGGTCCAGACGATGCTCAAGATTAATCCTATCTTTCAGGCATTACCAGAGGACGAACGGGACCAGGTGTTGTCAAAAATGAGATTGATGGAGGCCCACGCCGGGGACACATTGATCCAGCAAGGGACGGTCAGCGACGGTGTATATTTTGTTCTGGCCGGCAAGGTGGATGTGCTGGTCCATGGCAATAATGACGCGCAGCCTGTCAATGTCGCCCAACTGTCTACGGGGGATTATTTCGGCGAGATCAGCCTGATTTCAGGTGATCCGACGACGGCTAGTTGCGTGGTTGCTGAATCAACGCGGATGTACATGCTGCCGTCGGCAGAGTTCGTCGATTTGATCGAAACCCACCCGGAAGTGCTGGACCGGGTCTCCGAGATCGCGGGCGATCGCCTGGAACACAATCGGACCGTATTGACCGCACACATGTAATGGCCGGATCTGCCGCCAGAAACGCTGGTCGTCGACTGGGTGTCGTCGTCGTCGTTGGTTCGCTGGCCGGTGGTGGGCTGTTGCAATTGATCGCGCCCTATGCCGCTGATGCCGACCAACTCGCAGAAACAATCCGGCTGTTGGCGGAATACCGGTGGACAGCTGTTGTATTATTTGCGGTCATTGCGGCCGGAGGATTGCTGGCGTATCCCATCATGCCGATTTCTGTCGTTGCCGGCGCCGTCTACGGTTACGCTGGTGGCTGGTTGGTCGGTGGCGCTTTGGTCGCTGGTATGGTCAGCGGATTTGCCGCTGGTCGCTGGGCAGGGTTTGACCCGGACCGCCAGCCGCAGAACCCGCGCATGGCCAGGGTACTGTCCCTGATCGAGAACAACGGTGCGGTCGCATCGGCGCTGGTGCGATTTGTCCCCGGCCTGCCATTTGCGCTGCAAAATGCCCTGATGGGAAGTTCCGGTGTTCGAATGCCCCAGTTTCTGCTGGGATCAATCCCGGCTGCGTTCCTGACCAATTTTATCTGGTTCTGGCTGGGCATTACGGGGCTGGAAACCGTCGCCAGGGCGCAGCGTGCACTGGAAAATGGCTGGATTGTCCAGTTGGTTGGTGTCGTCATCGGGTGTGCGCTGTTCGCGGGGGCTGGACGACGTCTGATGAGCGGCCGGCGACTGCAGTCCGGCAACGATTCAGGCACAATAGGCGAATGATCTCCCAGATGCAATCGAATCGCCGTCCGTGGTCGACCCTGCAGCTGCTGGCGCTGGTATTTGTATTGGCCGCCGCGAATGGTTGTGACCCGGCACCGGATTCACCGGCGGCGCAGGCCAAACCGGCCGAAGAACAGGCCCCGGCAATGACGATTAACGTCCCGGAGATTCCCGAGCCGACGACCGAGCAGGTGGCGGCCAGTGCCGACATCTCGGACGAGTACCTGGAACGGTACGTGCGCGCCTATATTTTTGTAAATGGCGTCGGAGCACAAGGGTCCGAGTTTCTTGAGGACGCGCGCAAGAATAACAGCCCAATGGCAGAGAGCGGTGTCAAAATCTGGTTCAACAATATGGTTGTACAGGGGCTGGACCGGTACGGATTTACCCAGGAAGAATACAACTATATGTACCGCCGGGTTGAAAACGAGCCAGGCCTGCAAGCCAGG
>JBFJWU010000336.1:0-4209 GCA_041623475.1 bacterium
CATCGATATTGCCGAAATTGACGCGCCGTTTGCCCATCAGGAACTGATCCTGCGTGAAGCATTGGAACTGACCGATTCAACAAGCATCAACCCGTCCGGGGGGTCGCTGTGCAACCACACGTTGATTGTGGCGGGCCTGACCCGGATTGGTGAGGCCGCCCAACGACTGATGGACGGTGACGGCAAGCGCGGTGTCGCGGTCGCGACATCCGGTCCCTGCCTGCAACAAAACATGGTGTGCGTCCTGGAGGCTGACAAATGATCAATTGCGGTGTAATCGGAATCGGGCAAACCAAGTATTCGGCAAAACGGGACGACGTTTCAATCGCCGGGCTTGTACGCGAAGCCGCCCTGGAAGCGCTTCAGGACGCCGGCATGACCTGGGATGACATCGACGCCATTGTCATCGGCAAGGCACCGGACACGTTTGAGGGCGTGATGATGCCCGAAATTTACCTGGCCGATGCCCTGGGCGCTCGGCACAAGCCGATGTTGCGTGTGCATACGGCCGGTTCGGTCGGCGGTTCGACCAGTTGCGTCGCCGCCAGCCATATCGAATCCGGACGCTTCAAACGGATCCTGACGGTCGCATTCCAGAAGCAATCAGAAAGCAATGCGATGTGGGCCCTGTCCCCCGCCATTCCGTTCCAGCCACCGATGCTTTCCGGCGCTGGCGGCTATTTTTCGCCAATTGTGCGGTCGTACATCCGCAAATCCAACGCACCAAAACATATCGGCCATCTGGTTGCGGTCAAGGATCGCCAGCACGCCCTGAAAAATCCAAAGGCCCACCTGCATATGCCGGACATTACGGTCGAGATGGTCGCCAACAGCCCGATGCTGTGGGACCCGACGACCTACCTGGAAACCTGCCCGTCATCCGATGGTGCCTGTGCGATGGTACTGGCTGCCGAGGATGTGTGTGATGCGTACGACGGCCCCGTCGCCTGGGTGCTGGGGCATTCTGTCCGCAGCGAACCCGTGATGTTTGCTGGCCGCGACATTGTCGATCCGGCTGCCAGCCGGGCCTGTGCCGAAGAGGTCTACAAGAAGGCCGGGATCACAAATCCCCTTGAGCAGATTGACGTGGCTGAAGTCTATGTACCGTTCAGCTGGTTCGAGCCAATCTGGATCGAAAGTCTCGGGTTTTCCGGTCCCGGCGACGGCTGGAAGCTGGTCGAAGACGGAACCACGGCACTGGGTGGCAAATGCCCCTGGAACGCATCCGGCGGTGTCTTGTCAACCAACCCCATCGGCGCGTCCGGAATGATCCGCTTTGCCGAGGCAGCAATGCAAGTTCGCGGTACCGCCGGTGAGCACCAGGTTGACGGGGCAAAGACGGCATTGGGCCACGCCTACGGTGGTGGTAACCAGTTTTTCGCAATGTGGATTGTCGGCGCCGACAAACCATCCTGACAACAAGCAGGAGAACCGAGAATGCCTTTTAATATCGCCGATCTTTACGAAATCGTTGCCGATCATATTCCCGACCAGGACGCATTGGTATGCGGAGACACCCGCTATACCTATCGCCAGCTGGATGAACGCGCCAACCAGGTCGCCCATTACCTGAAATCCCTGGGGCTGGGCAAGAACGACCACATCGGGATCTACATGTACAATTGCGCCGAGTACCTGGAAACGTACCTGGCGGCCCTGAAAATCCGGGCCGTACCGTTTAACGTCAACTATCGCTACGTCGCCGACGAGCTGGAATACCTGTTCAACTACGGTGACTTCAAGGCGCTGGTATTTCACCAGGAATACAGCCCGATAATCAGCGATGTCAAGGACAAGTGCCCAACGATCCAGCACTACATTGCCGTAACCGACGACTCGGGCGCGGACATTGGGGTCCTTGATGGACAGATATACCAGGGATCTGTCGACAGCCAGCCGGTTACGCGGGATTTCGATACCCGCGACGGCAGCGATATTTTCATCATGTGCACCGGGGGGACCACAGGTATGCCAAAGGGCGTCATGTGGACCCACGAAGACCTGTTCTTTGCAGCGCTCCAGGGCGGTAACCCAGGCGGTGACCCGATTGAAGCACCCGAAGAAATCGGTCCCCTTGCCAAAGAGGGAGAATCCGCCTGGTGCCTGTATCCGGCCCCGCCATTTATTCATGGAACGGCCATTTACAGTGCCTTGATAACGTTTTTCTCGGGCGGCAAAGTCGTCGTGACCAAAAGCAAAAGTTACCAGCCGGCCGAGATGGTCGACCTGATCCAGCGCGAATCGATCCAGGTGCTTGTCCTGGTCGGCGACGCAATGGCCATTCCGTTGATCCAGGAACTGGAAAAACGCGGAGATGCAGCCGATGTATCGTCGCTGGCCGTCCTGACGTCGCAGGGTGCAATCCTGTCCCCGTCGGTTTACGAAAAGCTTGAGGAACTGGTGCCCGGGGCCATGATCATGAACAATTTCGGCGCCTCGGAAACAGGCCACCAGGGCCAGGCCATCGAAGATTTCGATGACGAGGACGGCGAAGACGATGGGATGCACAAGCGGACCAAGTTTTTCCTGAACGAACATACCGCCGTCCTCGACGATGATTTCAACGAGGTCGAGCCCGGGTCCGAAATCGTGGGCAAGATCGCCAGCCGTGGCCACATCCCTCTGGGCTATTACAAGGACGAACAGAAAACCGCCGAAACATTTTTTGAAATTGACGGTGTCCGCTGGGTCATTCCCGGCGATTTTGCAACCGTTGACGAAAATGGACTGGTGACCCTGCTGGGCCGCGGGTCGATCTGCATCAATTCCGGTGGCGAAAAGATCTATCCCGAAGAAGTCGAAGAGGCACTGAAGGCACACGACGGCATCCAGGACGTGCTGGTCGTCGGTGTTGCCGACGATCGGTTCGGACAGCGTGTTGCTGCCGTCGTCCAGCTCAAGGACGGAATCTCGGCGGATACCGAATCACTGGATGCCCACATCCGCAGCAAAGTGGCCGGTTACAAGATCCCCCGTGAATGGCATTTTGTCGATCTGGTCCAGCGCCAGCCCAGCGGTAAGCCCGACTACAAATGGGCCCGGGAAACAGCCGAATCCGGCCAGTTCGCGGCTGGCTGACTGCCGTCTGAATGAACGGGCTCGACAACAAACTCGCAATCGTTACAGGCGCGGCATCCGGTATCGGACAGGCGACTGCGGTTAAGTTGGCCGCCGCGGGGGCTCGCCTGTTGTTGACCGACCGCGATACCCGGGGACTGGAAGCCACGCAGCAGCAAATCGGCGCTGACCGCGCTGATATTTTTGCTGCCGACTTAACCGATTCCGCGCAGGTCCAGGCAATTATTGATCGAGCAGCAGATCGGGCCGACGTCCTTTGCAATGTTGCCGGCGTCCTGGACAACCTGCGCCCGGTTGCCAGCACATCCGACACTGACTGGGAGCTGGTTCACAACGTTAATGTCCGGGCACCATTTCAGTTGATCCGGGGTGTCCTGCCCGGGATGATCGAACAAGGTTCCGGTGCCATCGTCAATGTCGCGTCTGCGGCCGGCATCACTGGCGGACGCGGTGGTGCCGCTTATACAGCATCAAAACACGCGCTGGTGGGGCTGACACGGTCGACGGCATTTTCCAGTCGCCAGCAGGGCATTCGCTGCAATGCCGTCTGCCCCGGTGGGATTTCGACCCCAATGGGTACACCGTCCGATCCCGACCCGCTGGGCCTGGAAACGATCATGCCGCTGGCCGGAATGATGGGTCGATTTGGCCAACCCGGTGAAGTCGCCGCGTTAATCACCTGGCTCTGCAGCGACCAGGCGTCGTATGTGAATGGTGCGGTCATACCGGTCGATAATGCCTGGACCGCCGGATGAGTGGCATTCCCGAAGGATCGAATCCCACCGACTATCGGATTCCCGATGTCGCGCCGACACCGGAATGGCAACTCAAGCGGGATATCGCTGATCTGCTCAAGCAGTTTTACCCCGCGTGTATCAGCCGCCACGGATCACTTGAGCACCTTCAAGCTGGCAAGCAGGCATTGGAGGACGCCCTGGCTGCATTTGGTGATCTGCAACAAAACTTTCCGACCGGATTCCGTGATGGCAGCTTTATGCAGCATCCCGGGTTTTTCGAGGACCGAAATCCGGTGATCGGCAATTGCAATCCGATCGCCCCACCGGTCAAGATGGGCGAACTGGACGGCAATACGATTTCGGCAACGGTCTGGCTGGACAGCCAGTTCGAAGG
>JBFJWU010000337.1:0-4174 GCA_041623475.1 bacterium
CTGAGTGGTGGCTACAGGGCCGGGACATCGGATCCGATCATGGTCGGCCAGGTTCAATTGGTTGATGTCCCGGACATTGATGCGGCCGTCGCCAGAATCAATGCATCTGCCGATGAGATCCTGGCTACGGCTGACGACGCCGTGGCGGGAATTGTTCGTCGTGGTGGCGGAACTACCGGCCTGGAATGCCGCATCCTGCAACACCCGGAAGATCCGGCGCCGATGCTGGTCGTCCACATTGCAATTAACACGCTGGATGCGATGGGTGCCAACGCGATCAACAGCGCGGTCGAAGCGTGCGCTCCCGGACTGGAATCCCTGTCTGGCGGGCAGAGCGTCCTCAAGATCCTGACAAACCTGAGCGACCAGCGGACCGCCTGGGCCGAGGCGCGGATCGATTTCGAGCATCTGGCTGTTCAGGATATGCCTGGTGACCAGGTGGCATGGGGCATTGAACAAGCCAGCAAACTGGCGGAAATGGATCCGTACCGAGCGGCAACCCACAACAAAGGTGCGATGAACGGCATTGATGCGGTCGTCGTGGCGACAGGAAACGACTACCGCGCGATCGAAGCCGGTGCGCACGCGTGGGCAGCGCGCAGCGGTTCTTACAGCGCGATTTCGACGTGGCGAAAACGGGATGACCACTTGTGGGGACGAATCGAACTGCCGCTTGCCGTTGGTATTGTCGGTGGTCAGGTCAAGTCTCATCCGTGGGTGCCGGTGTTGTTAGGGATGCTCGGTGTCGAATCAGCATCTGAGCTGGCACAGGTCATCGCCGTCGCCGGGTTGGGGCAGAATCTGGGCGCCTTGCGAGCCATGGCGTCGATCGGGATCCAGGCGGGTCATATGGCGATGCACGCACGGACAATTGCGATTTCGATTGGTGCGCCAACTGACCTTGTTGAGCCGGTCGCCAAGGAAATGCGGCGCCTGGGGAAAATTGACAGGGCAACTGCCGAGGCGGTTCTGGCCCGGTTGACCGACAAGTAATGAGCGAATCCGGACGCGGATCGGCCCACGGCAAGGCGATCCTGATTGGTGAACATGCCGTTGTACATGGAACGTCGGCGATCGCCATACCCGTGTCGCTCGAGGTGGAGGTAGAGCTGGGTGACGTGCCTGCGACCGGATTGCCGGACTCGTTTGTCGACTGGTTCCGCAGCCTGGCAGCCGAACGTACGGGGCGGGCGCTTGTGCCGGCGACGATATCGGGTGACCTGCCGGTCGGTGCGGGGCTTGGCTCCAGCGCGGCGCTGGGTGCGGCCTGCCTGAGGGCACTGCAGTCAACCGGCGGTATCCGGCCGGAGGAATTACAGGACTTGTGCGATACGTCAGAGGCCCTGTTTCACGGAAATCCCAGTGGTGTTGATGTTCGAACGGTCCTGGCCGATAGTCCAATTGGTTTTCGGCGAAATGATGGCCATCTGGAGTTCTGGCCCGTGTCGGTATCCGGGTGCTGGTTTTTTGACCTTTGGGTCACGCCAACGGGCCCGTCGACCGCCGAAATGGTGGCCAGGGTCACCCGTAACCTGGACCAGTCCGGACACCGCAGCGAACGGCTTGAATACGCCGACACACTGGTTTCTGCAGCAGGTCAGGCGTTGGCTGCCGGGGATGCGCCGGCCGTGGGCCAGCACATGTCGAAGTTTCATGACTGGCTTCACACGATGGGGGCAAGTACCGATTTGCTGGACCAGCTGGTTGACTACGCACTGGCCGCAGGGGCCCTGGGGGCAAAGTTGACTGGTGGCGGCGGTGGTGGCGCGATGATTGTCCTGTGGCCGGACGAACAACGCCCCGATTTGAATCTGCCCACGTCCGTCCGGACGTGGGCGATCCGCGTGGCTGGCAGCCCCGACAGCTGAATTCCAGTGGTCAATGAAAAAGGGCCGGTTGTGCACCGGCCCTTTCAGAAGCAATACAGATATTCTTGAATCGTGGCCTAGAACCGATATTGCAGAACCGGCATCAGGCCGACAGGACGCCCCTCGTGCCCGATCGGCGCAAAGCCGACCTCCAGTCCTTCCTGGGCGTTTTCGGCGCGACGCTTGGCGCGGCGGACCTGCCGGGCGGCACGCAGTGACGCGCTGAACATCAACCCGGACGATACAAATCCGAACATGTTGAACAACAGCACTGTCCCGTTGTTACCGGATCCGAGCAGGTAGGGCAGGTATCCCAGGCCACCAACCAGGACGTGCGTTGCGAAAAACATCCAGGCGCCGAATTCCTGCCCCGGGGCCCCGCGTACGCCGACGTTGTCCTGGGCCGAATTACCAGAAATCGTCGTCAGGATCGGGATCAGCATGTAGCCGAAATAGGTTGCTGTCTGGGTTGTGGCGTCTTCGCCAGGCAGGCTGACCGACAGGGCAAATACGCCCAGAGTCAATCCCAGGCCGATGTAGCCTCCCCAGTGGGCCCAGTGCCCTTCGTCCAGGTTCAGATCGGCGTCGCGACCCTCGGATTCCTCCTCGGAAATGTCGCGGGGGCTGATGCAGCGTCCAGACTGGCACAGCAGTTTGCCCTTGCAATCGTCGTCGACTTTGCAGGTTCCTTTCTGGGCGGGTTCCTCGGCCGTTGCTGCCGGGGCGGGCGGCACGTCCAGAGCCGGTTTCGGCTTGGTTTCGGTCGCCGCGTCAGGGGCAGCATCGCCGGACGCATCTGCCGCTTCTGCTTCCGCTTCTTCGGTCCCACTATTCGCCTCGTCCGCGTCACCTGCTTCTTCCGGTTCCGTGGGGACCATCGAATCCTCGATCTTGCGCAGGGATTCTGTCGGATCGTCCGCCGGAGCATCCTGGGCGACCAGGATGCTTTCGCCCAGCGTCGGCGTGGCGAACGGCATCAGATCCTGCCGCTGGGCCTGGCGCATGCTTTTGACGAACTCGAACAATGACCAGTCGGCTTCGTTGATCACGGGGCCATAGTCGATCCCGATGCCCTTGGACAAGTTGGGCGATGCGGCTGCATGGATCGGCACGCCGGCCACAATGATCGCAACGAGTGCGCCGGTTAGGAGTCTGATATTTGACATGATGCTCTCTTTGTAACGTGTTGCAGCCAAACAGGATTATGCCATTAGGGCCCTGCGGCCTGTTGAGGTTCAATTATCGTGGGCTAGATGATATCAATTCACGGCGATGAAATCAAAAAAAAGGCCCCGGAAATCCGGGGCCCTGTTGCTCAACTGTTGCCAGGGTCTGGATCAGTCGCGACGATACATGGTAACGACCGCCGCACCGCCCAGGCCGATGTTGTGTTGCAGGGCGACGTTGGCGCCTTCGACCTGACGCTTGTCGGCCCGTCCCTGCAGTTGCCAGACGAGTTCAGTCGCCTGGGCCAGGCCGGTAGCACCCAGCGGATGTCCCTTGCTGAGCAGGCCGCCGGATGGATTGACAACCCATTTGCCGCCATAGGTAACCTGCTGATCTTCGATCAGCTTGGCGGCGCCACCTTCTTCGCACAGGCCCAGGACTTCATACGTAATCATTTCATTTGCCGAAAAACAGTCGTGCAGTTCGATGACATCGACATCGTCCGGGCCAAGGCCAGACGATTCGTAGACTTCGTCAGCGGCCTTTTTGGCCATATCGAATCCGACCATCTTCATCATGCTGCCCTCAAACGACGACGGCAGGTCCGTGGCCATTGCCTGGGCGGCAATGTAGACCGGGTTGTCAGCACCGTGCTTGCGGGCGAATTCCTCGCTGCACAGGACGACCGCAGCGGCACCACAGGTTGGCGGGCAGCACTGGTAGCGAGTCAATGGCTCGAACACCATTGGTGCGGCCATGATTTCGTCCAGTGTCAACGGGTCGCTGAAAATGGCATAAGGGTTGTTGGCAGAGTGGGTCCGGTTTTTCAAAGCAATCTTGCCAAACGATGTCGGCTCGACACCATACTTGGCAGCGTACTCACGGCCAGCTCCACCGAACATCTGCGCGGCGGCCGGCGCTGGCTCCAGCCCCTGGGCGTTGATCATGACTTCGACGTGTTTGTCCATCGGGTTCAGGCGGTCATTGAATGCGCCCTGCAGTGCTCCTTTGGCCATTTTTTCAAACCCCAGCGCCAAAACGCATTCTGACAGGCCGCCTTCGATCATCTGGCGTGCCAGGAACAGGGCTGTTGAACCGGTAGAGCAGTTATTGTTACATTAACAACAGGAATTCCCGTC
>JBFJWU010000338.1:0-4161 GCA_041623475.1 bacterium
CTGCACCGGCGTTGGCACCGGCAGTAAACACTGCGCTGACAACACCACCCTGTGTGAACAGCGATGTGTTGTCCAAAGATCCGAGACTGCTCGGCCCCAGCGACAGGATGACCGCAGTTCCATCCGGAACCGGCGCACCGGTCGCGTCCAGGACCTCGACGCTGATGTTGGCCGTATCACTGCCGTCGGCCAGCAGGTTGAATTCGTCAGTCGAAGCATTAACCGTTGCCGGGCTGGTATCAACCACGTCAATGGCAATGGTCGATGAAGAACTGCCCAGATATGCCGTGATGTAATACGTGCCGACAATCGACGAAGCAAGGTACGTCGCGCTGAACGACCCGTTGTCGCCAACGGACGCAGAACTGTCAAGAATTCCCAGGATCATGGACGTTGGACTGGTCACTGCAAAGGTAACCGGTGCATTGCCGTTGTAAGGCGACGACCCTGTAAACGCGTGCCCGTTGATAGTCAGCGAATTTTCCAAACCTGCATAAACGCCGGCCGCGCTGCTGGTCAGGACAATATTCCCTGCGAAAGATGACGCACCAGCCAGGTTGATCGTGACATTCCCCGATGCAGACCCGGCCGTCGCATTGACCGTCGGACTGCCAACTGTAGAACCTGCGGTATAAACCGTTGACACGTTCCCGCCAACGGTAAACAACGTGGCATCAGCTACGGACCCATTGCCCGACGGAACAGAAATGGTGACCTGCGTGCCGTCGTCAACATTGTTGCCCAGGGCATCCAGCACCTCGATATCAATAGCGCTTTCACCGATACCATCGGCAAACAGGTTTGGCGATGCGGCAGACACGTTGATGATCGCTGGCGACGTATCGGCAACCAGGATTGTCGCCACCGTCGACGACGACCCAAGGTACGCAGTTACATAGAACGTCCCCAGGTCCGGCGATGCCTGGTAGCTGACCGTGAACTTGCCATCACTGCCAACTATCGCATTATTGCCAAGGATTCCCAACTGCAGGGTGCCCGTCGGTTCCGTGACCGTAAACGTGACTGGATCGACCCCTTTGTAGACCGTGGATCCTTCAAATGCAAAACCCGTAAATCCGACTGTATTGCCAGGGCCGGCATACACCGCCGGGCTGTCCGCATCCAGCAGCAGCGTGCCGGCAAATGGAACCGGTGCCGACAACGATACGTTGACGGTATTGGTAATCGAACCAGCGGCCGCGACAATCGTTGCGGTCCCGGCGCCCAGGCCAGACGTATAAACGACCTGGGTCTTGCCTGCCGTCGTATTTACCGAGTTGTCATTGAGCGCGCCGCCGCCGGTTGCGATATTCAGGTCAACCGTTGTTCCATCGGGAACAGCCTGCCCGTTCTTGTCCGTAACGGTGATATTGATTGCGGTACTGTCCGCACCGTCCCCGACCAGGGTCGGATCCACGGCCACCAGCGAGATACTTGCCGGTGTCCGGTCCACAACATCGACAACAACAGCCGCCGTGACCCCGGATAGCCAGCCGGTAATCACATACTGACCTTCCTGGTTAGCCGCACGGTATGGCGCGCTGAATTGCCCGTTCGAAATGCTCGTGCTCGACGCGATGATGCCCCACTGCCCCTGCGGTACGGCGCCGGGACCGACAATCGTCCAGGTAACAGGATCAGAACCGGTAAACGGGGTGTTGTCCGAGTTAATCGCGTGTCCGCTGATCGTGACGATATTATCGGCACCTTTGTCAATAATACGCGGTGAAGCCGTCAGCAGCAGAGTCCCGCCGAACACACCCGGAGTCCCGCCGCCACCTGTGGTGACGATGACATTGACCGTGGCGACGCTGCTGCCCAGGTACGCCGTAATCGTATAGGTCCCCGGTTGCTGCGCTGCCTTGTAGTCAGTCGAAAATTCGCCGGACGAATTGATCAGTGCCGAACTGTCGAGGATTCCCCATTCGCCCTGTGGTACAGCACCGGGGCCCGTCAGTGTAAACGTGACCGGTGTCGAGCTGGAAAACGCCGTATTATCGGTATCAATTGCAAAACCACTGATCGAAATCGAATTCGACAGTCCTGCATTGACGGTTGGGGCAGACAAGTTCAGAATCAGGGTCCCGGCAAAACTACTGGTCCCGGCCCCACCGGAACCGCCGCTGCCGCCCGAGCCACCGGAACCGCCGCTGCCGCCACTGCCGCCACCTCCACCGGATCCCCCGCTGGATACGATCTCGGTAAACTGGAAATCAACAGTTTCGGATGGGACCTGGCTTTCCAGGTCAACCAGCGACACAGAAACGGTGCCCTCGCCGCTCTGTGTCGATGTGACCTCGGCGATCGCATTGCCGCTCACTGTCGCCAGGTCCAGTGTTGTGTCGCTGACACCGGAAAACTCGCCAATCGTTGTCAGGAAGCGTACGGTGACCGTATCGTCTGTTACCGGCGAGCCGTCCGGCAGTGCCACCTGGGCCACGATCCGAATCGAAGAAACGCCATCCGCGGGGATCTCCGATGGGCTGGACAAAACAGTCAGCGTCATCGATCCCGTCGTACCGCCGCCCACGTTACCTCCAGTACCGGGACCACCCGGACCCGTAACCGTGATACCTGATTCGCCACAGGCGGACAGGGTCAGGACAAGCGCAGACACAATTGTCAGCGCGGTGCGATTGACGTACGAAATGAACGGCATAAAAAAACCTCTTGGCATCTAGGGCTAACCGGTTCCGCGCATTATAACTATTCACTGTTATGCGGTCAAGATTTTCCAATAACGCGATGCGGCTATCCGATTGCAATTATTATTGATATTTGCCTCGGGGTCGGATACAATCGAACTCGAAACGGTCCTGCACGGTCTGGATTCATTTGGCATCCACCAGGCAGGCCCGCTGAAGGACCGACAAACGGACAAGGATCGGTAAATTGCAGAACTCATTTTTCGCTCGCACGAACTGGCTTCGAGGCATCGCCGCCGTCGGTATCGCTGTCGCTGCAATCGGCTGTAACGATGGGACGACTGATCTCGGCCTCAATGGCCTGAATCTTGGCAACGTTGCTAACGGGCAGGTCACGGCAGAGGCAGTCAATATCGTCAGTGTTGAAGAGTTTGCAGATTTGTCCCGTGGACGGGTCCTGGCCGTCGTCGGCGACAATTTTGGAACATCCTCGGGCGTCGTCGCAATCGGAACTACAGAAACGACTGTGGACGTCTGGACAAATTTCTATGTCGAAACGATCATTCCCGAGTCGGTCTCTGCAGGCAATGTCACAATCCAGATGACAACGGCCCAGGGGGTCGCCGGTGAGGTCGGGTTTGAAACAGAAGGTGGCCTGGACCCGATCGTGCTGACGTTGGACCCCGCTGCCGGATGTGTCTCGTACTGGCCATTTGACGGCGATGTCGAGGACGTTCTTGGCAAGGGCGACGGAACGATTGAAGACGGCGATCCATTTGACGACGAACGCAGTGGCTTGATCGAGGGGATCCCGACGATTTTCATGGACTGGTTCCAGACGATCCGCCAGGACATTGTCAACCTGGGCCAGAGCAAGGCATTCGACGTGACCACCGACGACAGCTTTACGATTTCATTCTGGATTCGGCCCGAGCCAACCCTGGAGGCGGGATCCAGTATGACGCTGCTTCACATCAACTCGGCACCATCCTGTCCGGCCGATGGAACCGAGATCGAATTTGTTGCTCTGGGACTCGAGCCAACAGGCGCGTTTCCGGGAACAATCCAGGTTTCGATTCGCAATGTCGAGGACGAGGACGGCGCGCCACAGGATATTACCCTGACCACAAACTCCAGCGTCGTTTCCCATCGCTGGTATCACGTTGCGCTGGTTTATGATGCCCGGGCGACCCTGGACAACACAGACCCGAACATCCCTGCTGCGGACAAAGAAGACGCATTCCAGCTGTATATAAATGGTGACCTGCGGGACAGCGATGATTTCAACCTGCTGCCAGACGGGCTGTTTTATAACGTCAACGGTGACAACCTGGATTATCTGGGTGAACACGCGTGTTCCAGCAACGGGCTGAACCCCTACAAAGGACGGTTTGACGAAATGGCGGTTTACAACCGGGCGCTGGACTCGGACGAACTGGCCTGGAGAATTGCAGACGACGAGGCGGGAGCGGCAGGAACCTGCCGGTGATCCCCGTGTAGACGGACGTCCGATTCC
>JBFJWU010000339.1:0-4143 GCA_041623475.1 bacterium
CGCTGCTGGCGGGATTCCCAGGTTGGCCGTCAGGGCGACCGCGACCTGGTTGGACTGGAACATGTTGCCGCCGCCAAAACTGGCGATTGCAACCAGTCCGCCAAAAACAAGTGCCAGGGGGCGCCAGGCTTCGCCCAGTCCCTGCTCGATGTAATGCATCGGACCACCCTGGACGTGCCCGGTCGGTGAAATCCGGCGATATTTCACGGCCAGCGTACAGGATGTACACTTTGTGGCCATCCCGATAAAACCGATCAGCCACATCCAGACCAGGGCACCGGGTCCACCGGCGGCAATGGCGATGGCAACGCCGGCGATATTGCCCAGGCCAACGGTGGCGCTGAGCGCCGCTGACAAGGCCTGGAAATGGGTGATTTCGCCGGGTTCAGCGTCATTGTCGTAGCGTCCACCGACGATCTGCAGCGCGTGGCGAAAGCCGCGAAACTGGGGGAAACCCAGCTTCCAGGTCAAAAAGATTCCCGACAGGACCAGCAGGCCAACCAGCCAGGAGCCCCAGACCAGCCCAACGGCGCTGGACAGTAGTTCAGCCAGCAATGTCTTATCCGGCCATCTCAGCAACGGGCCGTTTGGCGCACGTCGTGTCGGGCAGGGGGCCGGCGGCTTCTTCGCCGGGGATCAGGGCCCGGGCCCCGATTTCGTTCAACAGTTGGAGGTCCTCGTCGGCGTCGTTGTTGCCCGTGGTCAATAACTTCTCGCCATAAAAGATCGAATTCGCGCCGGCCAGGAAGCAGAGGATTTGGGCTTCACGGGTCAGGCGCTTGCGTCCCGCGCTCAGCCGGACGCGGGTTGTCGGCATCAGGATCCGCGCCGTTGCACACATGCGAACCAGGTCCAGCGGGTCAATCGGCGCCTGGTCGGCCAGCGGTGTTCCCTCGACCGCAACCAGGGCATTGATGGGAACGCTTTCCGGATGCGGTGTCATATTGGCGAGGATCTGCAGCATCCGGGCCCGGTCGTGGTTGCCTTCGCCCATGCCGATGATGCCGCCGGTGCACAGGGTAACCCCGGCATTTCGGACCCGGGCCAGTGTTTCCAGCCGGTCCTCGTAGGTCCGCGTCGTAATGATGTTTCCGTAAAACTCGGGGCTGGTGTCCAGATTGTGGTTGTACGCATCCAGGCCTGCATCCGCCAGCCGTCGGGCCTGCTCGTCCTGCAGCATTCCGGCGGTCACGCACGCCTCCAGCCCCAGGTCCTTGACCCCCTGGACCATTTCGATCATCGCGTCGAACTCGGGACCATCTTTGATCTCGCGCCAGGCCCAGCCCATGCAGAATCGGCTGGAGCCCGCGTCACGGGCCCGGCGGGCCGATTCCAACACCGATTCCACCTGCTCGCGGGTCTGCTTTGCAACGGCCGTTTCGTAATGTGCCGATTGGGGACAGTAGCCGCAGTTTTCCGAACAGCCGCCGGTCTTTACGCTCATCAACGTTGCCAGCTGCACCGAATTTTCCGGATTGTGGCGACGGTGTACAGATTGTGCCCGGAACACCAGGTCCAGCAGCGGTTGTTCGAGGATTTCGCGGACTTCGTCTGCAGTCCAGTCGTAGCGAAAGTCATCCATGTTGTGCTCCATTTTGCTTGGCCGGCGAATCACCTGATCCCGACATCGGCCAGTGTGTTATCAGGCTACCGGTCGACCCCAAAACCGTGCAAACGCCAATCTGAACAATCATTCGTCGCGAACGACCGATTTGCAGAACCGCGGGGGCCTAATAGAGGATCGGGATCTTGTTCTGGCGCGAATACTTTTTTAATTTGCGGTCCGGATTGACGGCGACCGGGTGGTCGGCAACTTTCAGCATCGGCAGGTCGGAATAACTGTCCGTGTAAAACCAGCAGCCGTCCAGGGTCTGCTGGATCTGGCGCGCGGCTTTCTGGGCGTGGACGATCTTGCCGGCGCCGACGCAGGGCGGGTCGATGACCCGGCCGGTAAACCCGTGCTCGTCGACCTCGGCCCGTGTTGCGCAGACACCATCCAGTCCCAGGTCGCCGGCGATCAGTTCGGGCAGGTATGGCAGTCCACCGGTCAGCAGGTAGACCGGTCGCCCGGCGGCCTGGTGGCGTTCGATCTCGGTCAGGACGCTGCGTCGGTAACGAAACCGGGCGACTGAATCGAAAAAAGCCTGTGATTCACGGCGAATCAGGTCCTCGTCGTACTTGACCAGGCCAGCGATGCCACGGTAGATCATCTCTTCGGGATCGATCCAGTTCAACCGATAGCCGGTATAGGCAAATGCGCCGCTTAATGCCGCTGATTTGGGGGCGATGCCGCGCTCGATCAGGCGGGCCAGGAAGCCGCCGATACTGTCATCCAGCAGCAGGCACCGGTCCAGGTCGACAAAGACCATCGGTTCGCGGTGCTGCTTTGGAATGGCCCCGGGTTCGCTCATATCGGACAGTCTATCAGCGCCGGGCTGCCCGGGGCGGCAGTTGCCGGGTCGGTGATCGGGGCACGCAGGCGCAGGTAGAATGGCAGGTTGTGACCGATCCATCGCCCAGCCATCCCTCCGGATCCGGAGTCTATATCCACATCCCGTTCTGCGGCACGATTTGCCCGTATTGCGATTTTGCGGTCGTCCTCGACAACGTCGACCACGGTCCCTACCTGGATGCGCTGCAGGCGTCGATCGGGCTTGACCCCGTCGGCAAGCCGGTCCGGTCGGTCTATTTTGGCGGCGGAACCCCGGGCCGGGTCGATCCACAGGGTATCCAGCAGATACTGGCTGGTTTACAACCAGCAGACGCGGCCGCGATCGAGGTCACGTTGGAAGCCAACGTCGAGGACCTGTCGGTACAACGGCTGGCGCAATGGCGGGCCAGTGGTGTCAATCGACTGAGTATCGGTGTCCAGCGCCTCGACAAGCCCGGGCTCAAGGCCCTGGGGCGGGCCCGCAGTGCGGCGTGCCTGGACCAGGTCCCGGACCTGTTGGGCCAGTGGGCCGACAGTGGCGGCCGCGCATCGGTTGACCTGATCTATGGTGTGCCCGGTGATGGTCCGGACCCGTTCGTTCGCCAGCTGGAGACGGTGATCAACTGGCCAATCGGTCACGTGTCCCTGTATGCACTGACGGTGGAAACGGGTACACCGCTGGCAACGGCGGTCGGGCGAGGCGCGCTGCAGATCGCAACGGACGAAACAATGGCCGCCTGCTACCTGGGCGCGGCCGGCCTGTTAGAGCAGGCGGGATGGGAGTTTTACGAGGTGTCGAACGCCAGTGCCCCCGGGCAGCGCAGCGTCCACAACAGCGCCTACTGGCAGGGGATCGATTGCGTTGGCTACGGGCAGGCGGCCGTCAGTCGCCTGGGCCAACAGCGGTTTCGACGACCCGCCGGCTATGCCCGGTATCTGCTGCAACCGGCCGCGCGCGAGGAACAGGAACACCTGGATCCGCCAACGCTGTTCCTGGAAGCCCTGTTGACCGGGCTGCGCAGTTTTGTCGGCGTTCCGGTCGCGTGGCTGTCGATGTGGCGGGACCTGGAGCCCCAGATGGTCAACCGGCTGCAGGACGACGGGGTCTTTACCATCGGACCGGACCGGGTCAGCCTGCAGGTGCCGCAGCGGGTTCGTGCCGACGAGATCGCCGCCCGTTGGGCGGCGGCCGCAGACCGGTCCGGATCCTTGCCGACTGATCTGCCTCGATGCTAAAATAATTTTTAGCACTCAAAGGTTGCGAGTGCCAGACAGCGTGGTGTTGCCGGTGCAGTGATTGCGCCCCAGCGGTGACCGGCGCTGCGATCCTGGTGTTGATCATGATTGCCAGGATGTCGACGATGTTCAGGACCGAATTTTGGGAACGAGGTCAACGTGGCAGGCATTCCCGATATCGAAATCTCTGATCGGCACGAACGCATCCTTGATGCGATTGTACGCCTGTTCATCGAGTCGGCCAATCCCGTTGGCTCCCGTACCGTCAGCAAGAATATTGACCTGGAGTGGAGCGCCGCCACAATCCGCAATGTGATGGCGGACCTGGAAGATGCGGGCCTGCTGCGACAGCCGCACCTGAGCGCCGGGCGCGTTCCGACCGAAAACGCATTTCGTTACTGGATTACCCGCAACGTCAAGCCCAAGCGGCCCGGGGCCGAACTGCAGGAGCGGATTCGCAGCGCCGTTGCTGCGGC
>JBFJWU010000340.1:0-4135 GCA_041623475.1 bacterium
CCCGCCTTCTGGCGGGTTTTTTGTTTATGGGCCGGGGGTTGATGATGAGAACCCCACGGTTCGATCGATCGGCAGGATTGCCGATCGACGCGAGCGCAGCGAGTCCGAAGGACGCCGGGCAGGATGCCCGGCGCAATCCCTTTCCCCCAGACGACAGCACTGAAACTGAGCACGCAGTCCTAGCGAGTAGATCAGCGAAAAGCGGGGCAACGGAGCTGTTCATCGCGGTCCGCTTGAGGCGCTTTGCAGGCGGCCGCGCCAAAGACGGCCGACAGTTGTTCCCGACCCAAAGCTGACGGCGGGGTGTATAGACGCGAAATAAAGCGACTGCTCCGAAGCAGACATCAAGTTCGGGAATTTTTATGCTCGATCCAGAAGACCAAGAACTGCCATTACTCCACGTTTCGGGGCATGGGTGTGAACCTAGCAACGTAGCGGGATTGTCGATGGGGGTTCTTTCTTCCCGCGAACGTCCGTATCCCATAACCCGATTAGTTCACGGAAAAACAGAACTACTTGTCCAGAGGGCCGCAAGTTCAGTCGCTGCGTCCCGCAGGACCTGCGGCAGGTCGATTATTCAGCAATCCAGCGCGCATATCGGCCATTCACAGTGTCCTTTATGCATGGCCAGCCAAGAGCGGAAGAAACCGGGGAAATCGTCAAGGAATTTCCTTGTCCCACACTCCCATACGATGAATGTTCGCCAGCCCTGTTCATGCAGCTCAGCAAGATTTCGCTGATCCCGCAACTGGTTGGCGGCGAACTTCGCAGCCCACTTTTCACCGTTGTATTCGGGGGTCGAGGAGAGCCGGCAGTTCGGATGTCTGTGCCAGAAACAACCATGAACGAACACGACGGCACGGTACTTTGGCAAACAGATATCCGGGCGTCCCGGGAGGTCTTTCCGGTGCAGGCTGAAACGGAAACCGTTGCGATGCAGAACTGACCTGACCGCTATCTCCGGTCTGGTATTCTTTCCTCGAATGCCGGCCATCATTCGGGACCGGGTTACCGAATCAACTACGTCCATGAAATCAATAATGAAAGCACAGGACAATTTTTCAAATGCTGGATCATGGCTCGGATTCCGGTAGTTGACCTCTTTGCGGGGCCAGGTGGTCTCGGGGAAGGCTTTTCCAGTCTCAAGGATGACCTTGAAATTGCAGTTTCCGCCGAAGCCAACGCTTGGGCGCACCGAACGCTTACATTGCGATCCGCATACAGAAAATTGCGTGATCGAACGGTGGACCCGGAGCTGTACAAAGCACTGTTTTGTGCAGTCAACAATGATGGCATCTCTTCTTTGCCCGACTTCGTTCAGGAAGCGTGGAAGGTAGCCGCCAACGAGGCACTGAACCTAACAATTGGACGCGAGGCCGATGACGCCTTGCTGCGCCGAAGACTTGATTCGCTTGAGTTGCACGACCAGGATTGGATCCTTGTCGGAGGCCCTCCCTGCCAGGCCTACTCGATCGCCGGCAGGGTCCGGAACAAAGGCGTCGTCGGATACGATGCCCGGACCGATGGACGTCACTTCCTGTACCGGGAATATCTGAAGATCATTCAGGAATACCGGCCGGCGATCTTTGTCATGGAGAACGTCAAGGGCATCATTTCGTCCTCGGTCAATGGAAAGCACATTTTTCACCAGATTCTGAAGGACCTGTCGGCGCCCGATGTCGCTGTAAAGGCCGACGACACGAGCCTCAGATATTCCATTCATTCGCTCAATCTCGGGGAGAAACCGTTTCAGCGAGGAATGCAGATCGGAGACTACGATCCACACGCCTTCACCGTGTATGCGGAGAACCACGGCATTCCGCAACAACGTCACAGAGTATTTCTGATCGGCATCCGCAGTGACCTCGGAATCGATACAGGTCACCTGAATGGCGATTTCCTAGAGGTTCCTGCCGGGTTTGCACTGAGCGGTCTGCCGGAATTGCGTAGCCGCCTGAGCAAAGAAACTGATGGTGATTCTGAATGGCGGGCTGCTGTTCTTGAGCTCGCAGCGACCCTCGAAAAGGAAGCACGAAAAAGCGATCTTCGACCGATTGCAGAAGAGTTGGCGAGGGTCAAGACCACCATCTCGAGCAGTCAGTTGCATTTTGGATCGACAATACGATATTGCGACTCGGCACCGAGATTGGCATCCAATGGTCTCCACAAGCAACTTGCTCAATGGTTACAGAGCAAGATTCCAGACCTTGTGCTGAATCACGAAACTCGCCGACATATGCGATCGGATCTCGCCCGGTATCTCTTCGCATCCAGCTTCGCGAAGGCATATGGCCGATCTCCCAAGGGCCATGAAGATTTTTCATTGAATGGACTACGCCCTGACCACAAAAACTGGGAATCTGGTCATTTCAGTGATCGATTCAGAGTTCAGCTGACCTCCGATCCAAGTACGACCGTGACAAGTCACATCGCGAAAGACGGCCACTATTACATCCACCCCGATCCAAGGCAGTGCCGGTCACTCACTGTTCGGGAGGCCGCTAGGCTGCAGACTTTTCCGGATGATTACTTCTTCGTGGGCTCAAGGACTCACCAATACACGCAGGTAGGCAACGCCGTTCCACCATTCCTGGCCAAACAAATTGCCGAGTTGCTTGTTAACGCATTGGCGTCGAAACGCAAACAGACTTCGGAACAGGACTTGGTTGCCGCCTGAACACGTACAAGTTTTTTCGACCCAAAGCAGAAGACTTCTTACGAGCGGCGGAGCTCTCCAAAGCAGCCATTCGGGTATGCCCAAATTGAATCCAAACGGCTTTTCGAGAGGCGAAATGCGATCAAGAAGTACGTAACTCCCGGATACCGCTTTTTGAAGCAGGGAATTCGGCCTTTTTGATCTGAATCCATGTGTCCGGACGTTTCGCCACCTCGGAAAACTGCCTTCCAGGCGCGATTCTGTTGAATTCGGAATTCACAATGATGGCCCAATCCCAGAGAAGATCGCGAAGACCGGCGGAAATGCCCTGTGCTCCCCAGATCTGTTCCAGATCGAGCCTGCTACCCAGCCGGTGCGCCACGATGGCAACGACATAGGTTGAGATGTTGACCCAGCCCTGCCGGAAAATTTCTTTGGCGTCCTTGGTCTTGATCATGCTCTCGATCGCCTTGAACAGAATCACTTTCGCGATCATTTCCCGATACCACTTCGCGGTTAGTGGATTCGGCGCAATGGTTGGGTCGTCGTCCATGGCTTCCATGAACTTCGCGAAATTCTTTTCGCCGGCCAGCGCTACCTGATCCGGCTTGCCGCGCCATGCCTCGTGATATTTGGCGATGTCATTCTTGGTCAGTTTTCGCTTTGTCGCCACGATTTCCTTCAGCTTGCGCCGCTTTGCCGGCGTCGTTCCTTCTCTCAACAGGAGTACGTTGTAGGCGCCGGCAGCCCGCTCGTAGAACCATCGCGTCGCGCCGTCCGGGCACCAGGTTTCGTTTGCCAGCTTCTCGAGTTGGACATGAAACGGACGATTCGCTGAAAGATCCGACATCTTCACGGCATTCTGGCTGTTCGCGTATCGCGAAACATTGCTGATCAGTTTTTCGCGAGCGTCATCCTGCGAGCCCTTCAGGATGATGATTTTGGCGGGGACCATGACGTGACTGAGATCAATCGTGCGGTTGTCACGCGACGCGAAGTAGATGCTCGACGTCGTCTGCCCGCCATTCACAATCTGCATGCCCTTCAGAAAGGAAATGCCGAGGCTGCCGTCCTCAGTTCGCTCGAAGGCGGCTTCATCACAAACCAGAACAAGTCCGTTGTTGAATGCCAAAAAATGCTCTGGCTCGGTCTTCAGCGTCTCGACGATCTGCTTGTTGACGGCACGCTTTGAGCCTAGAAAGGTACGCACATTGGCCTCCAGAAGGCGTGTGCCGAACTTCAGGTAAAGGTCTCGAATGAGCTGCCCGGGGATGGCGGCAAGGGCGTACTCATAATCCGCATCCGGATCAGGAACGTGGACGCACGGAAGTGGCCGTCCGACTGACTGCACGAAACTCAAGGCAAGTTCGTCTCGTGGTTTGCCATCCGTGTGCCTGAACAGACGTTCGATGTCCATGGCTTCGACAGCGACGATTTTCTGGTGAACTTCCTTGCTTGCGAATCTCTTCGTTTTCGTGC
>JBFJWU010000341.1:0-4125 GCA_041623475.1 bacterium
CCGCCACCGGCGAGGCCGAATTCCGAGCCTGGCTGCGACAGGATGATTGCGGTTGCGGAGACCTGCGCGAGCCGTTTCTGTTGAAGTTGATCTTTTTTGATCGCCTGCCACGGGACCGGGTGCTTGAACATATCCAGACGCAAATGCGTGCTGTTAGTGCCAGGAGGGACCAGCTCAGCGCCAGGAGAGGTGCGTACGTCCCTGGTCTGACAGCATTCCAGACCAGTGTCCTGGACTTGACGCTGATGGTCATGGAATGCCGGTTCGCGTTTCTCGAACGCCTTGAAACCAAAGTCAGGACGGGGTGCCTGACCAGGGCAGATCCGCTATTTGACGAGCGTCTGCTGGTCGCACTTCGAACCATCGGCGCCGGCTCGGGAGCACCGGGTACTCCGAACTGTTAGCTAATCTGCCCGTCTATTCCGGTGGGACATGGCAGCGAATCGTCCCATTGGCTTGCCACGTAACGCCAAATTCAATTTGTTTTGATGTCAGCTCAAGGTCTCGAAACAAGTACTGTCGGTCACCCCCGCAGAGCTCATTGGCGCGTTTGTGCCAAAGCGCCTCGACGACGTCACGGGCGTCATCAAAGCGCCCCTGATAGGTAATGGCATACGATTTATCGGGCTGCTGGACTTCCGAATACCCGTGCCGACTGGTGCTCGGTGCGGCGCGATACACGGGCTTGTAACAGGCCTGGGCCAGCAGTGCAGGCAGGATCGCCGCGACAAACGGCAATGACTTCGAACTCATGACGTTACCTGTACAGGGGTCGATATCGGGACGTGGTTTATTGTACTGTTAAGGTACGGAGGCCAGATTGGGATTTACTCGCAAATCGACGCTGTTGAATCGTCGCCACGTGGTTGGTGGCGGACTGGCATCATTGCTGGTTTCACCGGCGATCGCGCAGGATTCCGATAACCTGCGTTCCCGTTTCGGGAATCCGACCGATATCGAATGGTTGGACCCAATGGCACCGATGGCTAATTACGAACGAATCCGCCATCTCTTTCAAGAGCCTGCGGATGTTTACGAGCTGGTCAAGATCATCTGGGAACGCTTCGATCGCAGTGGTGATATCCGCTATGGCGAATGGGCATTAAGTTATTCGTTTATGTGGTGGCAGACGCTTCCGCCGGGTGGTCAGCGGATTAAGGCTGCGCAGGTCGGGCGAATACTGGCTGAACATTATATGCGTGCCGACGACAAGGGTGTCGTCGGTCCATTCTGGTGGACCATGTTCAAGGGGTCAGAGGCGCTGGCACGCGGAGTCGTTGACTCGTTGCATATGTTGCGCGAATTCATACCAATGCTGGACCAGGTGGAAGAACGTGACCCGTCCTACTTGTACGGCGCCGTTCATATGGTGCGGGCCAAGTTGCTGGCAAAATTGCCGCCGTTTCCGATGAGCTACGGAAACGTCAAGAAAGCGGCGCAGATGATCGAACGATGCCGTGAGTACAACGGCGACAGGGTGGGACTGTACTACATCACCCGGGCCGAGATTGAATTGCAGCTGGCTGGCGAACAACGGGCATTGCAAACACTGGATGAACTGCAGACCCTGTGTCCGTCAAACCTGTTCCTTGGTTTCAATTACGAGATGGGTCTGTTCCTGGCTGACAAATTCAGGCAGGCGCTGGCCGCCGACAAGTACGACAAATATACGTGGGACCCGTTGCTGGAGTCGATTCGCGAACTGGTCGACGCCAGCTATCCGCCGACACCGGGATGCGGTTCAGGCGGCTAACCGGGTCACCTGTGACACAGGTACGTTGACCGGATTTATCACGTGTCGTTGTTCCTCGTAGATTCGGAAGAAATCGTGATCCGAAGGCTCGGTAAGGCGGACACCTGCTGATTCGCCGGGCCAGACGGACCGGACGTCGACGACCATACTGCAATGACCCCAGATACTTGTCCTGGGCCGCCACGGGCCATCGATTACGACGACGAAGTTATCCAGCATCATCGCAGCGACCTCGACTACTTCAGTAACGGTATGGTGCATCATGCTGCCGGCCAGGGCCGGCATATACCGGACTGGCCACGATTCGGCCCGTTCCAGCATCGCCGGCAGGTCCGAAAAGTCGGAACTGCAGAACAGGTGCTCGTTTGCGCCCGCGCGACAGGCGGCTAACGCCGTATGACCGTGTTCACGGGTCCCTGCAGTAAGCAGCCGGGACCCTGAGAAATGGGCGACTGCGGCGGTCAGTTCATGACCCAGTTCGCCATCTGGCGATGTATTGAGCACAATTGTCTGGGGAACAAGATCCGCGCCAGCTAGCTGGATGGCCGCCGACACGTTGTCAAAAGCCCGTACGTACTCGTACTGGGACATCATTGTCAGGGGAGACGGCGTGCCGTCAGGAAATCCAATGGCCACCAGGCCGGTTGGTATCGAAGAATCCATTGTTCCTCAAGTGTTCAGCATACGGATTCGATAGAGTCATTTTAACAAAAAGTAATGCAATGCGTCAGGTTGTCGTTACGCAGTGCGTCGGGATGGGGGCAGGAAAAAACCGGCGGATGTTCGGGTAGAAACTACCCGGCGGGTGTGGCGACCGCGTCCGCCGGTTCGATGACAGCGACCGGAAAGTGCATCCAGTCGACAAATCAGCCACAAGAGGCAGGCTCTCCTAGGCGGCCGTCACCTCACAGGCCACACAATAACTACTGTCGTACAAGGGATCACCTCCTCTTCGGCGAAAAATAAAGATTAGTTTGGACGCCAATCGGTTCAACCCGATCCTTGTCCCTGGCGGTCCGGCGCGCCGTTCATCCCGACCGCCGCCAGACCGGGTGCTGTGTCCGCCCGGCGACCCGATATCAATCGGGAATTACGATCAGTTTACATGGCCTGGCGATACAAAAACAAGGCCAGATCTGCAACTTTCATTGCTATACTGAACCACTGTGCAAAAACGGATCACATCGGATGCTTTAAAGGCCCTTACGATGGCAATTTTGGTGGCCCTGCTGCCAGGATGCCTGGGTGAGCCCGCTGGCCCGGCATCCGTAAAGGCACCTTCGCAACCAAAGTTTGACAAGCACGTTGCCCCGATCATTGGCCAGCAATGCCTGGGTTGCCATACCCGTGGGGGAATCGGACCCGTTCCGCTGGAAACCTACGCGGATGTGGCGGCGGTAGCTGATGCCGTCCAATTCCAGGTCGAAAACCGGCTTATGCCGCCGTTCAATGCAGATAACAGCGGGTCGTGCCGGACCTACCGGGACGCTCGCTGGCTAAGTGATCAGGAAATCGAAACACTGAGCCGATGGGTCGACCAGGGATCCGTCGGCACTGACAGCGCACCGCCAATGCCTGGGCCAGTGTTGAGCCTGGAAAACCCTGACCTGACCCTGGCGACACCGGACTTTACGCCGACGGACGCCCCCGACCATTATCGTTGTTTCTATCTGGAGTCCGGGCTGGAAGCCGAACAGTTCATGACCGGGATCCAGGTTACGCCGGGCAATGCGGCGATCAATCACCACCTGTTGTTGTTTACCCTGGATGACCAGGACACGATCGACAGTGTTCTGGAGGCAGATGCGCGACAGGACGGGCCCGGTTACGACTGCCTGGTGCCGACGGCCAGCGTGTTTACCGGTGGCGGCAGGTTGGTCAACGTCTGGGCACCGGGTGTCTCGGCTGTACGCTTTCCCGAAGGCACCGGGATTCGCCTGCACAAGGACCAGAAGTTTGCCGTGCAGATTCATTACAACCTGCTGGGAGGCGATGGGTCAGACAGTACCGAGATCGGGCTCCTGCTGGCGGACGGGGTCGAACGCGAGGCGTTTGTTGAAATGTACGATGATTTCGACCTTGACCTGCCAGCAGGGCGTGCGGAAGTCACTCATACAACCGAATGGTTTCTGGGTAATCCGTTCAATCAGGTTTTTGCACCGATTGCCGATGAGGGAATTGAAGTGCTGGGGGTCTTCCCCCATATGCATGAACACGGAATTCGGCAGCGACTGGACTATGTTGACGAGGACGGGAACTCAACCTGTATCCACGATATCCAGCGATGGGATTTCGGCTGGCAGGAGTATTTCTTTTTCCAACCCGGTGAGTCCGTCTTGATGGATCCAGCGGGTACGCTTGAATGGTCGTGC
>JBFJWU010000342.1:0-4114 GCA_041623475.1 bacterium
GCCAGTAGTACGACAGGCTGCAGGGAATAGTGTAGTCCACTGCAACACTGTCCAGGACTGGCTTCAGATCAGCAAGACCTGGTGCCCAATTGGGTGACCAGCGCTTGTAAATCCGTCGCAGGAATGCCTCGGGGTCGCGCCGATACCTCCGGACCGTGCGGCGCCGTGCCTGGAAGGCCGCAAAATGGCGTGCTCCCCACAGCGTACGCGGTCGCGGCCGGACCGCCCCGGGGTGGGGGATGGCAACCATGACCAGCCGATCCAGCTGTTCGGGAGCCGTTAACGCCATCGTCATCGCGATGGCGGCGCCCCAGTCGTGGCCGATGACATGGACCGGCTGGTCGCCGAACAACTGCTGCGCGAGGCCGAGAATATCACCGGTTGCCGCAGGTACCGTATAACGCCCGTTGGCGGCGGGACCGCTGGGGGCATAGCCACGCAGCCAGGGCGCAATAACCTGGTACCCTGCCGCAGCAAGTTGCGGCCCCAGATGGTCCCAGGTGTGCGCCGAATCCGGGAAACCGTGCAGGCAGATCACCGGTGTCCCGGACGTGCCCCAGCGCAGGTATGCCAGGTCCTGGCCATTGACGGTCGCAGATTGTCGTGCTGGCTCTGGCACTGATGCCGAGGATCTAGAGGTCGCGGACGCTGCTGACCCGTCCGGCGTCATCAACGGTGTACTCCAGCACGTCGATGGTTGTCTGGATCGGGCGAAGCTGGTCATAGGTGCGCGTGGTTTCGTGGACGGCCTTGAGTGTTTTGTCGGGCTGCATCTGGCCAACCCGGAAGACAACGGTATCGGTGTCTGTGCTGCCTTTCTGATAGGCCAGGCGAACCTTGTAGGTACCGGGGAACGCCCGGTTCGTGTCGCTGGAACTGGCATCTTCGGCAACGATCTGCTCGGCGTCGGCACTGACCCAACTGGCTCCCCTGTTGCTGAGGACCGTACTGCGGTCCTGGGTGCGGGAAATGATCCCGCCCAGGGGATCCTCGACCAGCAATTCGTACTTGGCCCGTCCGGGGTTACCCATTTTCGGCCGCATTACGACGGCCTGAAGCACGTTGGAAATCTGGATGACGGATTTGGATGTTTCGTCGTGCTTCTTCAGTTCCCGGTGTTTTTCATGGAGTTTTTCCAGTTCAGCCATCAGGCGATTCTTTTCGTCGCGCAGTGTCGTATTCTCGGCGCGGATGGTTTTGATTGTTCGGCTGCCGACCAGGGCAGCGGCCAGCATAAACAGCACGATGAAAATCATCTTCATCGCGCCAAACAGGTCCGACACTGCCGCCCAGAGTTCGGCGTCGTCGGCGTCGCGGTTATGTCGTTGGCCGGCAGGCATCAGCCGTAACTTCAGACCGGGTCGTTGTCTTTGTCGCCCATGACCCGCTGGGCCAGGCGGGCGGATTTCTCCAGCGACGGGGACACGTGTTCGATCCATTGGCGCAGGATCGAAAGCTCCTTATGGACCGACTCGACGGCTGGTTTCAGGGCTTCGCCTTCGGCGTTCTTCGCGGCCAGCAGGCCGCCGACCTGGGTCAGGTTCTGGGACAGGTTCTGCATCTGCCGACCGGCATCGTCCAGCGACTTGACCAGAATCCGCGTCACGTTTTCATCATTCTCGGCAGACAGTTTCATCGGGTTGATCTGCGGCATGACGTAGTGGCGAATGACCATCGACATCCGGATTTCGAGCTTGTCCATGGCGTTACGGATCAACATCGCACCAAGTGTCAGCAGGATCGATCCCATAAACAGGCCGGCGACCGACGTGCCGTAGGCCGCGTACATGCCGCTCATTGATTTCTTGATTGCTTCGATAATCTGCGCCTGCAGGTCCTCGGACTCGACCGACAGTTCCTGGTACAAAACGCCCAAGGCCATGATCAGGCCCAGCATGGTGCCGATAACACCAAGGTACTGCGACATCCGCGCAATGAAACGGATCGTGCCGTGACGAATGTCCCGCATATTGCTGACATCACGGATCTCTTCCAGGTAATCGATTGTGCTGACCCGGTTCCGTTGCCAGGTCTCGCGCAAGCCAACCAGGACCTGGCCAAACATCGTCCTGGCTTCTGAACCGGTCATCTGGAACTGGTTGAAATTTCCCAGCCTGTACTGCAGCAGGTCAACGGCACGATTCTGGATAATCAGGCTGATCAGTTCACCAAGGATCCAGACCGAACTGCCAACAAACAGGAACGAAATCGTGTAGATAATTCGCGTCGGGTCCTGCTGGGCCTGGAATGAGATCGCCGGACCAATGCCGGTGAGCTTGATGATGATGACTGTCAGGATCAGGGCACATACGTATCCAACCAGTTCACTACTGAGGTAGCGACTGCTGGACGTAACTCTGTGCTGGGCAGGCTGCTGGGCAACGCCCTGTTGTTGGGGTTGTTGCGGCGATTGCTGCTGGCCAGGCTGCGGGGCCGGTTGCTGGCCCGTTGGTGGCTGTTGCTCTGTCATTGGTCAGGGGCTCCAGTTGGTCACCAGTGATCCGGTCTGAACCCGGTCCAAATGGTGGTTTTCCGGGCGGTCGGGGATTAGTTTAGCAGGGAACCCGTCGGGAAAAAGGATCTAATCGGTCAGCCGCCGCTGGGCCGCGAGGTCCTCGGCGACATAGGCTTCGATCAACTCGGTTTCGGTCATTCCGCCAAAGCCGTTTTCGGCGAGGAACGTTAACGCGTCCTCCTTGGGAATGCCCATGGCATCGGAAATGCGCTCGACGGCCAGCAGCGGGCTGCCTTCGCTCCATTCATCGAGGAACGTCTTGATAAACAGTTCGCGGCCGTCGCCACTGTCGCAGGTATCGACGACGCTCATGTCTTTCCAGCCGCCAGACAGATAGCGGCGATTGGTTTCCATATCCTGTTCCAGGGCAGCAATCAGGACCTGCGAAAAACGCCGGAATCCGGTCAGGCAATTCTTGGACAGATCCCGGGCCGTACGAGCAATCAATGATTCAAATTGCTCACGGGGCAGGCGAATGGCTTTGAAGTACCGTGTCAGCCCCTGCCCGGCACCAAACACGATATCGCCGTTGGCAATGATCTGGTCGGGGCCGTAGTCGGCCAGGCGCAGGATACTGGCCCAGGAATCCAGCGTCGTTTCCCAATGAATGATACTGGCCATCAGTTCGGGCTCCAGGCCAGACCCCGATGCCTTGATTGCGGTTGCAACGCGGGTCCAGTTGCCAAGGATATCCTTGAATTCAAGAAACGTCTGTTCGGTCCGTAGTCGGGCAGGTGGCAGTTCTTTGCGTTTTCCTGCCAGCGGCAGTGCGATCGCCCGCCGCGGGCTTTCGGACGGGAAAAGCAGATGCATAACCGTGGCATTCGGTCCGCCGAAGCTGTCGGGGTTTTCATATTCAAAGATCGGTGCCGCCCAGTGGGTTTCGATGAACATATCGAGGATTTCCTGGACGCTGTAGCTGAGCAGCGCCCGGCCGATGATCTGGGCGTTTTTAACAGGGTCATTGTCCTCGGATGCCCAGCCGTGCTTGAGGACAAACTTGATCGCCTTGGCTGTGCTGCCAAAATAATGATCGAGGGCCCGAAGCAGGCGCGCCCTGTCCGCCAGACCCTGGCGACCTAACTGGAATACAAGCTCGACAAATTCAATGTGCCGGGCCAGGACCTCGTCCGGATTATCGGAGAACCAGACCTTGTCACGGGATTCCATTTCGTGAAGGAACGGACGGGTTTCGTAGAACGCCATTTTCAGAATCAAGAGGATCCGCTTGTCGTTCAGGTCCATGTTGGCGTTCAGGTCCAAGAGGACGCTCTTGAGAACCATCAGGATCTGGCGTTCCGACAGGCGACCTTCTTCCAGCGGTGCCCGCAGTAACGCCGCCAGTTGCTGTTTGTCCTCGTATGTCGCCGACAACGCGGATGAGCCCTGGACCATCAGCGGCCGGAGCTTGGTCAACAAGGCCTGGTGCAGCTGCCGGGACCGACCGAATTCGAGGTTGACGGTTTTCGAATAGCCGACTGCCATCAGGAAACCAGCTGGATCGTTTTCAAAAATCGTCTCGGCGACGACACGACGGACCTGGTCAACATTGGCGATCGAAAACTGGTACGCCGAAATCGCATCAAAAACAATTTCGGC
>JBFJWU010000343.1:0-4109 GCA_041623475.1 bacterium
CCGGCACGCAGGAATTGGCTGCCAGGGGATAAATTCGAGGTCAGGACAGCGGTACGCCGCCGGTTTCGATGGGAAGGCCGGCTTCAGACCAGCCGTCAACCGGTACGCCCGTTTCTGGATGGCGACCACCACCCCAACCGCCACAGGCGTTGACAACTGAATTGTATCCAGCTTGCTGGAGCATTTCGACCGCCTTTGCGCTCCTGCCGCCAGCGAGGCAGCCGACGACCAGTGGCGTGTCCTGTGGGAAATGCTGCTTTACGATCGAGACAAAGTCAGGATTAGGCGTCATCCCGCCGGGTTGTTTGAAAAACGCCGGGACGCATGCTGCACCTGCCGGGTGCCCCTGGGCGTACTCGTCGGCGGTACGGACATCCAGGTACGTGTATCCGTTGTCCATCAATTCTTTGGCTTCCTCCGCGGTTACGTTGTCTTCGCTCACCATGCCCCTCACAGTCGTGTTGAATTGTCCAGATGCGATGTCGCACAATTGCGACAACATCATGCAGAATAATACAAAGAATCTCTCGACCCAAACCAGATAACAATTGTTATGAATGACTTTCCGATTCGATACGACATGCCGCTGTTTCGACCGCCCAGCGAGGGCCGCTCCCTGATCCTTCAGGTCACGCTTGGTTGTTCGTGGAATCGTTGCAGCTTTTGCGAAATGTACACATCGAAAACGTTTCGTCCCAGGGCGCAGCAGGACGTTCTGGACGAGATAGACCAGGTCGCACGGCGATATACCGGAATTCGCAAGCTTTTCCTGGCCGACGGTAATGCAATGGTGCTCAGCAATCGGCGGCTGGTTCCAATTCTGGAGGCGATCCGGCGGCGGTTTCCAGATGTCCGGCAGGTCAGCAGCTATGCGTTACCGGGCGATGTGTTGCGCAAGGCCGACGAAGAACTCAGGGAACTGGCGGAACACGGCCTGAATATGATCTACGTTGGCGTGGAATCGGGGGATGATGAGGTTCTGAATCGTGTCAACAAAGGCGAAACGATGCAGTCTTCGATTGCTGCACTGCAACGGGCAGGTCAGGCCGGAATCAAGCGAAGCGTTATGATCCTGAACGGGCTGGGTGGCCGATTGCTTAGCCAGCAGCACGCCCGCAACACTGCACACGTTTTGAACGAGAGCCAGCCCGAGTTTGCGTCGACTCTTGTCGTCAGTTTTCCGACCGGGGACAACCGTTTTCGCCAGGCATTCGGGGACGGGTTTGAACCGCTGGACCAGCTCGAATTATTCGCCGAGATCCACGAATTGCTGCGGCATTGCGAACTGGAAAATACGGTATTCCGCAGCAATCACGCTTCAAATTACCTGCCTTTAGCCGGAATCCTGAACGAAGATCGCGACCGGTTGTTGGCGCTGCTCGAGCAGGCTATCTCCCGGCCAGGGACTGTGCCGCTTCGGCAGGAATGGCAACGTGGACTTTAGATTTGCCTGCGGATCTCAACGATTCCCGGTAGAATCCGAGTCTCTAAACACAGCAAGCCAGGACATATGGATCAGGAAAATCCGCCAGAGTCATTTGCCATAGAATCAGACGGTCTGTTTGAAGGCATCGAATCGTCAAATACAGTTGATTATTTGATGCGCACAGCACAGCAGAACCAGATGCAGCTCAGTCTGATGGCCGACACCAAGGCCAACATCCTGATCACGATCTCGTCAATTGTGTTGTCAATTACATTGAGCAATCTTGATAAACCGTTGTTGCGGTTGCCGTTATTGACGATCAGTGCTTTTTCGCTGGCGGCATTGCTGTTGGCGATCCTCGCGGTCGTTCCCAAAGTGTCGCATCCAGTTGATTCACGGGGACAGGTTGACAAGAATTCGCCGTATTTTAACCCGCTGTTTTTCGGGCATTTCTCGGCGCTGTCCCCGCGTGAATTCTTCAGCGAGGTCGACCACATCCTGCGTGACCACGCTCGCGTCTACCAGGCCATATCCCGGGATATTTACGGGCAGGGCAAGGTACTCGCTGAAAAGAAATTCCTGTACCTGCGGTGGAGCTATACGTGCTTCCTTGCAGGTGCCCTGGCTGCTGGCGTCGAGGCCATTGTGCTGCACGTGATCGGGTATCTGAGTTAGGCGGCGGGAAAACCGCAATTACATCTGGAGGTTCAGGTGGGAATCGATTTGGACGGCAAAGTTGCGCTGGTCACTGGCGCTGGTAACGGGTTAGGGCGGGAACACGCTTTGGAACTCGGACGCCGGGGGGCCTGTGTCATTGTCAATGACCTTGGAGGCGGCCGAGACGGAAGCGGCGGGGGCAGCGATGCTGCGGATGATGTCGTCCGGCAGATCAAATCTGCCGGTGGTGAGGCCGTCGCAAATTATGGTTCAGTTGCTGACCAGGAAGACGCCGAAACAATGGTTCAGCAGGCAATAGACAGTTTTGGCCGTCTGGATATTGTCGTCAACAATGCTGGAATCCTCAGGGACAGGTCATTTGCAAAGATGGACATGGCCGATTTCCGGTTGGTGATGGACGTTCACGTGATGGGCACCGTCTACGTCACCAGGGCCGCGTGGCCGGTCATGCGAGAGCAGGCCTACGGGCGGATCGTTGTCACGACATCGACTTCGGGACTGTTTGGCAATTTCGGTCAGGCCAATTACAGCACCGCGAAACTGGGTGTCGTCGGCTTTATGAATACGTTGAAACAGGAAGGTCGTAAATACAATATTCACACCAACGCGATCGCGCCGATTGCGACGACCCGGATGACGACCGATGTCCTGCCCGAAGACGTGCAAGGTGATTTGAAACCGGAACTTGTTACGCCAGGTGTGATGTATCTTTGTACGGACGATGCCCCTAATGGCGTGATCCTGCAGGCCGCGGGGGGACGATTTTTCCTGGCGCAGATTGTTGAAAACCAGGGCGTTGATCTTGGGGATGAAGCCAGCCTGGAGTCAGTCGCGGCGCGGTTCGAAGAAATCAGCAATATGGCAGGCGCGGGACCCCGAGAACGCTGATTACGGGTCGGCTTGTCCGGTTTCCGGGGTCGGGATCACAAGCAGATAGTTTTGCCCGGTACAGCCAAGCGAGACGTGGATAAAATTGTCGCCCGGTGAAAACCCGACCGACAGGACTTTCGCAGCGATGCACTCGTCGATGGCAAACGAATGCGACGCGGCCAGCGTATGGTTTGCTGTTCGGAACAGGTACAGATTTGTGGCGCTCGTTGTCAGGAAAAACCGGCTGTCACTTGTAAACGCGCCACCGGCAATTGGTCCAGGTACCTGCCAGGATCCCTGAACGAATGACAGGTCGGTCGGATCCAGGTTCAAGACAGACAAGTCATCATCGTTGCCGGACCGTGTTACGAATACCAGGTTCTCGCCATTTGGCGACAGGATGACCTGTTCCCCGTCCGGTGCATCGCTCTCGCGAGTTTCCAGGGGCGTCAGGGTTGGTGGGTCGTCGTCGAAGTCATATGCATTAAGATTTGATCCATTGCCACCCAATTGTCCCGCGTACAAGATAGATTCGGCAGAGTTGAATTCGACATAACCGGGGAAAGACCCGGTTATGTTTGTTACAACCGATGCGTTGATACCATCGATGTAACTGATCGTTCGGTCCGGCGCAGTCTGGTCATTGCTGAGGCCGGCAAACAGGTGCCCCTTTGATGCGAGGGCCAGCGACACCGGGTGAGCAGGTAGCGCAACATCGGTCACCGACGAATCGTTCGCATCGTACCGGGTCACAAAAGATGCCGCGTCATAGGCGACATACAACAGGCCGTTGCCCCGGTCTACCTCCAGGATCGCCGGCCTGGCGGTCAATTCGATCTGGTCAATCCTGGTTGCCTGGCGGACATTAATAATGTCAATCGTGTTTTCGCTGCGATTTGCTGCCATGACCCACCCGTCGCAAAAAGGTACTGTCTGTCCGTACGCCGACCCCGAAAATATCGCCGTGATTTCGACCGTTGTAATCGCGTCGGCAGCACACGTAATGTCGAAGTCCGGTGTCAGTTCTGACGTGCTCGTTGGTGGCGTGATCGGCGAACCGGAATGTGTCGGGTCGGTTGTATTGGAAAGCAGGTTCACCGCCGGACCTGGAATTGCGTCAGAACAAGCCACTGAA
>JBFJWU010000344.1:0-4100 GCA_041623475.1 bacterium
GAACTGATTGCCGAACGCCGCGCCGAGTCCCAACATGAGTGAGTGGGTATGGGTGAGAAAATCCTGGATTCTTCGGCGGTGCTGGCTTACTTGCGCAAAGAGCCGGGCTGGGAACGCGTTGAAACCTGCTTGCAAAATGACGACTGCATGTGGAGTACTGTCAATTATGCTGAGGTTGTGAGCAAGTTGGCGGAGAAAGGATTACAGCAAGAAGCGATCCGCGGCGCGTTGGATGCCTTAAACAAGGCCGTGACCCTGGATCCGGATCTGCGCAATCGGATTCGTTCTGATTCAGGGATGCGCAAGGACCCAGTCCTCAAAAAATGGATTGCTGAACTGTAAGCTTCAGTCTGATCCCGCGGGATCCAGACGGGGCGATTCGACCCGGAAGACCGTTTCAACCAATACATCTGATCGCCGGCGTTCATCCAGGGCAACGCCACTGAGCTTTGCCGCCTGGTTCCAGATTTGCCAGGTGCCATCCCGGGAATCCCGGGCAACGGTATGAGGACCGGCATCCTGGACTGTCAACCCGTTGTCGTCAATTGCCAGAACCAGTTCGGTATTGGCCGGCACGCGTGACAGGCGTTGTCGCAGGTAGCTGCGCAGCAAATTCTTGAGTCCGTCGGTGTCGTAAACACGGCAGTCATTGGCGATCTGGAGGGAGACCGTAATTTCCCGCTGGCGGGTGAGCGGTGCCAGTTCCGACATCACACGGTCAACGACCGTCGCCATATTGCCCGGGCGGGGAAGGGGGTCGACCGGCAGCATTCGGAACAGCCGGACCATTTCTTCCAGTTGGGCGACGCTGACCTGGATATTGCGAAGGACCCGGACAAGACGTGCATCCATCGTTTCAATATCGCGGGATTCAACCAGCAATTCGGCGTAGCCGCCGATCAGGTTGATCGCACTGAGGGCCTCGGCCGTGACATTGAGCTGCAGTTCGCGCAGGTCGGACAAATATTCGTCATTGCGATTCGGCTCTCCGACCGGGGAAGAGGCTCCGTCGCGTAACAGGGCGTCTCGCTCGCGCCGGACCTGTTCAAAAATCCGCGCATTTACAACCGCCCGGCAGGCGATTTCGGCAGCCGCCTGGCAGGCGGCAACGGTGTCTTCGGGAATGCGGTTGGGACGACGGGTCCGGACGAACAACGTGCCCAGCAGATTGCCGTTGGTCGTCATGGGGACAACGAGGATGCTCTGGATACCCCGTTCATATTGTCGTTCCAGATGGCCGGATTCGTCGGCAAGTGAGTGTTCGCGCACGTCCGGGATATAGACTGCCTGGCGCGTATGCAGGGCCTCGCTCACCTCTGGGTAATTGTCAAGCAGCAACTGGACGTCGCTGCCGGTCGATTCGGCTGTGGCCAGGATCTGGCCGGAATCCTCGTTCCAGACAATGACGCTGCAGCGATCCGCACCCATGATCTTGCCGAGTTCCTCGACCATTGACTGCAGGACGTTCTCCATGCTGAGGCTGCGGTTGAGCAGGCGGGCAAAGTACAACAGGGTGTTCTGTTCTTCGGCACGTTTCTGCAGCATTTTCAGCTCGGCCTGACGTTCCAGATGGTTGCGCAGGCGCAGCGGTAATTCAATGTCCAGCAGCGATTTGCGAACAAAGTCGTTGCCGCCGGCACCCAGGCACTGGGCCAGCACTTCGGGACGTTCGTGCGCTGTCGTAAAGATGATCGGGGTTGACTCATAGCCTGGGACCTGGCGCAGCAAACCGCACAGCCTGGGCCCGCTGATATCAGGCAGCTCGACATCCAGCAGCACCGCGTCAGCGTGCAGTTCGCGGGATAGTTGCAGGGCTTGGTAAGAATCACCGGCGCACGTTACGTCATAACCATCACGCACCAGCAAATCGCTGATTCGGTCACGAAACAGTCGGTCGTCATCAACCACCAGGATCAGTGGTCGGTCAGAGTCAGTCATGTCGATTATCATTTGGTCCCGAAACCATGGCTTGGTCCGCCCATCATGCCCGGCCATCATCCCCGTACCCAAGGTAAACCAAACACTGGTTTGATCGCAAATTGTCGTTGCCGGGCAAATGCCAAAATGTTACTTTGATGACGTTGATTTCTTTGCGATCCGGTGGCGCTGGCAGCGTTCTGGATCAGTAACATCTACGGACAAACAGGCGACGGAAACCTATGGGTTCAGACCACGATCATCACGACTCGCGCCCCTGGCGCCCGCAAAACCGCAGTGCCGGACTGGCATTTGTGATGGGGTTGCTGTTTGGCGGTGTGGCGCTGGTGTACGCCGGCGGCGTGCGGCGGGGGACTGTCCCGGCGCTCGTGACGTATGGGTTGGTTATTGCCAGCGGCGGCATCCTGTGGGTGCCCGTGTTTCTGTTTGTGGCTTTTTGGTCGGTTCGGCTGGCTAAATTTACCGAAGGCACGTTGGCGTTTAATGGCGAGTCCGAAATTCTTGACGAATTCACTGATGACATGCACGAAACCCGACAGACGCTGCCAGCTTCGTACGTTCGCGTTCGTTCCTGATCGGTCTTGAGTTTTCTCTACGGCTGGATCAAGCCGCTGCTGTTTCGGCTTGATGCCGAATTTGTCCACAATATTGTTTCGGCGTTTGCCTCGTTTCTGGGTAAGGTGTTTTACCGTTTTCGCCGGCCGACGCAGACCGCATCGATTGCCGGGGTTCCGATCGCCAACCGTGTTGGCCTGGCGCCGGGTTTTGTAAAGAATCCCCGGCACCGCTGGATTGCACCACTCCTGGGATTCGGCTTTCTGGAAGTCGGTACACTGACACGGTTGGGGCAATCCGGGAATCCCCGTCCGCGCATCTTCCGGTTGCCGCTGGATCGCGCCCTGGTCAACCGGATGGGGTTTAATAATCCCGGTTATCACAACGCCGGACGCTATCTGCGGGGCTCGTTTCCGCTGGCCACCGGCGTTAATATTGGCAAAGGCAAACGAACTCCGCCGGAACAACTGTTCAGCGAACTGGCCGAGGGGATCCGCCTGTTTACCCGGTCGGCGGCATTTTTCGTGATTAACCTCAGCAGTCCCAATACGCCGGGATTGCGAGCGCTCCTGGAACCGGAGTTGCTGGGCGATGTCCTGTCGCGGCTGCGAATTGTTCGCCACGAATCCGCCCGTTTCTGGCAGGTTGATGAGCCGCCGATCCTGTTGAAACTCCACCCGGATCTGGATGGTGGCGCGTGGCAGGCAATGCGGGAATGGTTGCCGGATGCGCCCATTGACGGCGTTGTTGCGACGAATACATCGATTGGCCGCGAAGGACTTGCGTCAGGCCCGGAAGAGATCGATCGTATCGGCTACGGCGGGCTGTCAGGTCGGCCACTGGCTCCGTTCCGCAACCAGATGCTGAGGGAATTGCGGAGTGTGTTGCCACCGGACAAGGCATTGATCGCGGTCGGTGGAATCATGTCGGGCAATGATGCACGGGAATGCCTGCGGCTGGGCGCCGATGCCTGCGAACTGTATACGGGGTTGATCTACAGCGGTCCGGGTATCGTCAAGGACGCGGTCCGGTCGACGCGTCGGCCCTGACAACCAACCTCAACCAGGTGGCCAACTGAGCGGGCGGCCGCCAAGCAGATGAACGTGCAAATGGAATACGGTCTGGCCGGCACCTGCACCATTGTTGACCACCGTCCGAAAATCTGACAGCCCGACAGCAGCTGCCACGTCTTTGCAGGCGGCAAATACGTGCCCCAGACGTGCCGGATCGGCGGCCGCGTCGACCAGGTCGACGGTGTGCGTGCGCGGAATGACCAGGACGTGTGTCGGGGCCTGCGGATTGATGTCGCGAAACGCAACGACAGCGTCATTTTCGTAAACAATGTCTGCCGGGATAGTGCCGGCAATGATTCCACAAAACAGACAATCACTCATCGTTCGCTCCAGTCCCGTATCAGTCCAGTTCCATTAGCTCGCGCGCGTCGCGCAGGCAAAGGTTTAATTCCTTTGTCAGTTTGTCGACTCGGGCCGAATCGCCGGATTCGATTGCGGCCACCAATTTTGCTGATGTGCTGCGAATCGCGCCGCTGATCGCGGACCCGGGTGACGCTGAAGGTGTCGACCCTGTTGCCGAGCCTGCTGCCTTGC
>JBFJWU010000345.1:0-4076 GCA_041623475.1 bacterium
ATGCGATCATGGCGGTGTATGGTGCGCCATTGACCCTGGACAATAAAGAATGGCGTGCCGTCAAGACAGCCCTGGAAATGATGCACGAGTTGAAAAAATTGAATGCAGCCCTGCGTAAACGAAATACCGGCCTGCAGTTGAATATCGGCATTGGAATCAATACCGGCGAAGTCATTGCCGGAAACATCGGCTCACCGGAACGCCTTGAGTACACGATCATCGGCGACAACGTCAATATCGGTCAACGAATTGAAGCCGCGACAAAACCCTATAACGGCGGCATTATGATCAGCCACACCACCTATGTCAAGGTCAAGGACCGGATCATCGTTGAAAAGCTGGACCCGATCGAGGTCAAGGGAAAAACGTTAGCGTTGCAGTTGTACCGAGTCATGGGGGAGCGTACGCCGGCCAAGGGTCCGGAAGACGACGGGGGGCTGGAGCCGGTTGACCAGGCCGGCGCCGCCTGAGGATTATCGTGACGTCCAGTACGGCAGGAACCGTAGCGCGCGCTGCGCTGTTGGTGATGATTGCCGTCCTGGCCGGGGTCTTGCAATCTGGCCCCATTCAGGCGCAGAAATCGAACATTCGCATCGTCGTCCGCCCTGCCGGTCCCGTTCATCTGGGTGAACCAGCGCTGTTCAACATCGTCGTCGCCTATGCTCAGGACGCCCCGGACTCGATCCGCCTGACCCCTGACATCGGTTTCATGGCCAGCATCCAGCGGATCCGACGTGGGGTCTTCTCTGCCAAATTTTTTATCCCGTCGTTTTCGGGCGACACAAAGGTACGCGTATCGCTTGAATCCGCTGGCGGTCGCGAACAGCGACCGCGGACGATCCTGTTGCGTCCGGCATCGCATGCCGTCCCGACGTTTATGCCCAGAGCCGAATCCCAGGTCACGCCAGACAGGATTATTCTTGGCGAAGACAACCAGGCCATCATCCGCCTGCAGCTGTTCCAGCCTGGCCAGAAGCCGTACGAATCGGCCCGCCTGACCGCCGAGGTCAATACAGGTGACGTATCGGCGTTCGAACACAAGGGTGACGGCGTTTACGAAGCACGTTACACCCCTCCGGACATCCTCCATCCCGATGTCGCTGTCGTCCTTGTCCGGGACATCCGGCACGACTTTGTGCAGGCTGTGTCGATCCCCCTGTGGGCCCGCGAGAATTTTCCGGTCGAGGCCCAGCCTAACTCGCAGGTGCGACTGATCGTCGGATCGCGGACGTTTGGTCCGGTACAGGCTGATTTTCGTGGCGTCGCCCGTGTTCCGATCCTGGTCGAACCCGGGGTCGACCGGGCGACACAGCTGGAACAAGGCTCGTCCGGCAGCAAGCGGCGGATTATCGACCTGGCGACGCCATCGATCCAGAGGTTCCACAGCGTCATTTCGCCCGACAGCGTCCAGGCGGGCGGGCGGACGCGGATCCACATTTTTGCGACCCCGTTGCAGGGACAGCGGGCATCCAAGGCATTGGTCAACCTGAAGTTCGAGTCTGCCATCGGAACAATCCGCCCGGCTCGCCAGGTCGAGCCAGGCCACATTGTCGCCGTGTTCGAGGCCCCGCAGAAACTGGAGGCCCAGACGACAGACCTGTTCCTGGTTGAGGGAACCGTGGACGAAGAAACGGGTGACGTGACCTACGGGGATCGAAAGACATACCTGACGACGTTAGAGATGTTTCCCTCGTTTCCCAACCGGATCCTCCTGGCGTCCGTACCACCCCGGCTGATTACCAAGAAACCGCCCGAAACGGTATTTGCCAAGGTTCGCGTCCTTGATCCCCACGGCAACCCGGTGCCCAATGTCCTGCTGGATGTCAAGATGCCCGGCGTCAAAATCGGCCCCATCACAGACGAGGGTAAGGGGAATTATTCGGTCGGGATGAAGCCCGAGGAGGAAGTCCAGTCGACCCAGGTTTCGGAATTGTCGATTGATTCCCCTGCCCTGGTCGAAACCACACGTGCAACCGATGGCTCGGCGATCAAACCCAAGCCCGCCGCTCGCGAGATCAAGCTGGCGCTGGCAAAGCCTGAGCGAATAACATTTGTCGATCCGCCACGGTCACTGAATGGTGGCGAACGGGAATACCGGATGCGGGTCGAAGTCCAGGACAAGGACGGCAATCGCCTGCGCGGCGAGGACCTGATCGTCCGCGCCAACCGTGGCAAGGTTCTGGAAACCCGCGAGGATGACGACGGCGTCCACGCCGTGTTCTACCAGACTCCCGAGCGTGGCGGCGCCCCGGCCCTGATCACGGCCCGCGTCAAATCGGAAAAGTTCATTGAATCGGTCTCTGTCGACATCAAACAGCCGGCTGTTGAGGTTTCGCTGCTGCCTAAAGGCGGGTACATCGGCAACACCGGCCTTGCCAAGTCCGTTCGCGGTGGACTGACGATGGACCTGGTGTCCCACAAGGTCTTTGGTGGTCGCCTGGGACTGCAGTTTTCCGGCGGCTTTTATGGCAGCAATGAACTGGTTGATGTCGAGGATCCGGCAAACCCCACCGGCCGTCCCCTGGGAACTGCAGAAACCTATTTCTGGGTCACGCCACTGTCTGCGGGATTGATCGGCTATATCCCGGTTCCGGTGGTCGAAATCCACGTCGGTGCGGCCGGGGCCTTTTACCTGGTCTCTGCCGGAACCCGAAACACAACCAGTTCAATCGCTGCTTCTGGACCCAGTTTTGATGCGGCATACGGCGCCGAGGGCAACATTCGTTTTCTGGTCGAGTTTGGCCCCGGCAAGCCCTTTGCCGAGTTTCTCTACTCGTGGGCACAGCTGGCTGGTGACAATCGCGGCTCTGGTGTCGAAGGCAATGTTGGCGGTTACAGTGGCCTGGTCGGCTACATGTTCTCGTTTTAGATCAAACGGACGCCAGAACCAGGCCTCGACCACTACCCCCCTAATCAATAACTTACATAAACTTATCTATATAAAGCCCTAGCCCTGTACACTTTTTTGCGTGTTCGGATCTTGTCTAAAACGCTGGTCCCGAATAACGTTTTTCTTTAGTAAATTCCTTGAAATTGCGCCGCCAGTTGGCTAAGATAGCAACTGTGAAGCGAATTCTCGTCATCGATGACGAGCCCGGAATCGTTCAACTGCTGCAAACCCTGCTTGTCGACGAAGGCTACGATGTCCTGGCTGCCAATAGCGGTGAGTCCGCCCTGTCCCAATTGGATTCGTCTGATATTGATGTGATCCTGCTGGACCTCATGATGCCGCGCATGAGCGGCTGGGACTTTATGGACGAACTGAACAAGCGTCGCCAGGCTGGCCAGGAGAAACCCCTGGTCGCGATCCTCAGCGCCGTTTTCAAAGACGAGGAAATCGCCAAGGCCCGCGACGAATACGGCGCCTCGGCCTACATCACCAAACCCTTCCAGATTCAGGAACTGCTGGACACGTTGGAGCGTTTGGAGATCTGAACAAATCTGGCCGGGTTGCCGCCGCAGTCACGACTCTCGGTATAATACGCCCATCCAATTCATTACCGGTTGAGATATGTCTGAAGACCTGAACATGCTGATTGAAGACGTGGCCGATATTGACGGCAACGTGATCGCTGCGGCCGGATCTGCTGTGGGCAAAAACCTGTTGTCCAGCGTTGCCGGCAAGGGCGATGCTGGCACCAGCCGCACCAACCTGGCCGACACGCCGATGCTGGGCGATGTCCAATCCGTGTTCGATGATATCCACCTGGGCCTGCTGTTTCCCGGCGATTTACGGGAAAAGGTGGTTAATGTCGCATCACGGGCGTCGTTTCCCGAAGCGGTGTTCCGGGAAATGGAAAAGATGCGGTCCGACAACCCGATCCTGTACAGCCATTCGATTGCGACGGCGACGGTGACAATCCGCCTGATCATGGAAATCGTTGTCAAGGTCGAAGACCTGGTCAAGATCTTCCAGGCGACGCTGCTCAAGGACATCGGTATGATGCGCGTGCCGACACCGGTGACCCGCAACAACGATTATCTAACCAAGCAACAGTACTTTCACATCCGCAAGCATCCGGTCCTGGGGCTGCTGGTCAACACGTACTATCTGGGCGAAGGCATCGAGGGCATGG